>JABMSA010000721.1 GCA_013202185.1 Planctomycetota bacterium | reverse complement strand
CCTTCGATCGTACCCGACCACAGGCCTCCGTTGCTGCGAGGATCACCCGCGAAAGTCAGCCTGCAGGAACTTGCTCCCGCGAGCGGCCGCCCTGTGATCTTATCGGTCTTGAATTCCTCCTTGCCATCGAGATAGAAAGTAAGATTGCCGGAAGTGTAGCTGATGACAATGTGATGGGGCTGGGTGTCAGGAATTTCACCTATCTCCATCGGAGTGGCCCTGGTGACGTTGATCTTGTCTGTGCCGAGAAGGATGAGCAGCTTATTCTTCTGCTGGCCCAGCCACAGGACTCCTTTTCGCAAGCCGTAATTGTGTTCGGTCATCGCGATGATCGGCATGATGCCTGATTCATCCTGCTGGGTGAGGTCCGCCGCTCGGATAACTGCTTCAACCGTTACGGCATCCGTCGCTGCCTGCTCGATGATCTCGGTGGCCGAGATGAAGGGGTAGCGGTCATTGCCCACGGGCGTCGCGTGGAAGGTCGATTTCACAGGGCCGCGCCCGCCGAGCATTGCGCCGTTGCGGTCGAATCTCGATTGGCCGTCCCACACGAACATGCCCGTCTGCAGCTCGGCCTTCAGACTGGGGATGTAGATGAGGTTCTTTGCGCGATTGTTTTCCCAGAGGTACACGAGTCGATCCCGGTTGGTGGGCCAATCGGGGAAAGTGAAATCCACTTTGGCAGCCGCCACCTCGTTCGGCACCTGGGCGCAATCGTAGATGCCCTTGAGCGTGAGCTGGTCCGGGTGTTTCAGCGGAGCGGCAAACTCGGCGATTACGGCTGGCCCCGTTGAACTGGGCGTGATCGTGGTCGACCGCGCGCCTGAGGACGCAAGGATCGCCGCCGGCTCTTTCAGTTGGATGCGCTCGTTGAATGTTATCAGCAGATGGCGATCATCCAACGGATCAATATTGACCGGCTGCGGAGCTTGCCGGGGGGAAATCTTTACCGTCTGGTGCAGCACCGTTCCGCCCCGCGTTGCGCTCACTGTGAATTCGCCGGCTTTGACATAGGTGTGTGTGCCCACTGTGGCGGCGCCCTTGGTGCCGTCGCCGAAATCCCATTGCCATTCGCCCTGCAGCTTATCTTTGCCCAATTCCACAGTGAAGGGTGCCTCGCCCTCGGCAACGCCCGTGCCGAGCTCGTTGGCCACTCCCGCCAGCCAGAAGTCTTCGCCCTCATCGCTTTCGCTGCCAGTGATGTCGTTATTGCTCACCTGTATCTGCCGGCCGTCTTTCCAGTTTTAGATCACCATATTGGTCTTGAGCGTGCAGCCGAAATCCGCCCCTTGCGTAAAGACGACCCACTTCTCGGAATTGACCGCCCAACGCGGCCGATACAGCGACATGCGGCCATCATTACCCACCGGGTTGAATTCGTTGACGTGGAACTCGCGAATGACGTTGTCGAGCGACCAGTCGTAGACTCTGATGTCGGCGTGCGTTTCTTTCACTTCGGTTACGAACTAACCGCTGGGCGACACGGTGGTGCCGCAGGCGAGGGCGGCCTTGTTGAGCCGGTTGCCCGGCGAGGCGAAATCGAGGAGCCTATTGCTGATCGCGAACCTGCCGCTCCCCTTGCCGGCGTTCCGGCTGAGGCTGATCTGCCAGATAGGATAGTTGGTCACGCACACTTGCTCGTCTTCACCAGTGACGGCGTTCACGCGGCGGATGGTGCGGGCCATCGGAGAGTCGGTTTCGCCGCGTACCCAGTCGCCGATGGGCCAACGGCATTCTTCGTTGTAATAGATCCAATCGCCCGCAGGCCAGTCGAGCGAGCTACCGTTGCGGTTCCTGGCATTTGGCAGCTCATGCAGATTGGAGCCGTCGATATTCATCAGCCATATGTGGCCTTCGAGCCTGACGAACGCCACCTTCTCGCCCGTCTGGTTGATAACGGCGGAGTGTGCCCGGCCGTCGTACAGAACGGTTCGCTTCGCTACCCTGTTATCTTTGATATCGTGGCGCACCACCTGCCCAAACATGGACGGATGAACTCCGACGCCGGTGTCGCTGCCCCCTGCGCGGTGGGTGGATATGGCGATACCGTCCGCCCCGTATGCACGGCAGCAGGCGGCAAGAATGATGGCGGAGAGGACGCGCATGACGACCCTATTCATGAAAGCTCCTTACATAACATATTCCGCACTGTAGCATGGCTCGACCTCTGCAGCAGGTGGGGCCACTGCGCCGTATGGCGCGCGAGCTGATTATAGCGGCCGTCGGAGGGATTATCAAGGCCCTTGGCCGGTTATTGAGCCGGTTGCTTTCCGAAATACCCTTACCCCCTCACGCCGCTTATTCGCGCCGGTCAGTCTCCAACACGGTGAGATTCCACCCGGCTCTTGCAGGGCCGGCAGAGAAGAATTCCGATTCTCCGAGCGGGTCTTTTCTGACAAGGCGAGTGGTTGCGTTGTGAGCGTCAACGCCCGGCTGAGGATCTACTGGGAAGCCGACAACGGCAACGTTGCCGGAGCCGCCCGCTTCCACGCCTGCATCGGTACCATCATGATCGTGTGTGTGACGCCGTTGCCGAGCAGCTACACAAGAAAATCCGCAAGCAGAACGCTGCCTGACGGTCGGACGGGTTCAGGCGGGGAAGGGAGAGCCATAGGGATTCTCCAGGTTCGCAAGGAGCCGGACGGCCGTCACCGGCCACGCACTGCCGGCCTAAAGGCCAAGACAACGGCCTACTGGGCCGATTCGGCATCTTTCGGACCGCCGCCGCTGAGGTGCTCACGAGGAGCATCGCAACCGGCTCTCAAAACCTTTCCCGCACTTGGTACCCGTTCACACCCATGATCGGAATGGCTCCGGTTAACAACCCCGTTTCATCTGCTCGCTTAACGAAACCGCTGCTCGCGTGGATATAGTGGTCAAGAGGAAAGCCCAACACTTGTCCCTCCCGAAAACTCGATCCAGCCTGGAGACGACAGGAGTCCGGGCTGTGCCAGTGAGGAAGGACACGCTTCGCGCTCCGGTCGAGTCAACGGGGGGCGGCAGGCGATCAGGGATGAGCGAACAAGGAACGTAAGTGCCGTGGTATCAACAAGGACGGAGTTCTTGGGAGGGATACCCATGCCTGCCAGGCATCATTGCCGCATGAGAAAGCGGAAGACACCGCGAGAGCGCCTTCCGCTGGGGGCCGTCGTTTTTGACGGATGCAAGAGCCGCTTACCTACGGGCTCCTGCAATTACTTCGCTTTTCTAACCTTGGCCAGGAACTTCTCCAGTTCCGGAGCTGTGGCTCTAGTGTAGTTGAGGCCCTTGACCTTCTCGGGATCCGCCTTCTTGCACTCCGCCCAGAGCTGCACCTTGCGGGTTGCACCTGTTGCCCGCCGCTTTCCAGCCTTGCGCTGCTTGGCGGGAGCTTTCCGTGCCACCTTGTCTTTCGCAGCAGGGGCCGGCGCAGTACCCTCGACAATTTGGCGGATGAAGGTGAGCTTCTCCTCCGCTCCCAAGTTCCATTCGAGTACGTCCTTACTACGGAGTCAGTAATTTGCACTACAGATTCCCGGGCCACTACAAGCGCAGGCTATCCAAACAGCCGAATGGCGCTATTCTGCGAAGGGGGGTGTAGCTCATATTATGCATCCCGTAGTAAGGTGCGCGGGTTACCGCCGATCAATAGGATGGTGGTGGACCAGGGCTGCATGTGGTCGAGTGCCAGGCGACAGCCTCCTTCGGCAGGCTGCGTGGCGAGTTTCCGACACTGACCGTCGGAGGACAATAGCGCCACAGCGTCGGTGTCGATGCGCAGATCAACCGTTGCTTCGGCGATGGTGTCGGCGCCGGCGTTGAGCAGAACCACTGCGCCGTGCTTGCGGTCAGCGGAAAGCCGGACCAGCGGCACCAGTCTGATCACTTCGCGGACACGCAGCGGCAATTGTCCCTTCGCAACCCAGTCGGCCACATTGAGCAGTTGCTCCCGTTTGGCAGTGGACCCCAGGTACATCCACGGGCCGTAGCCCGCCACGACCACCCGGCCGCCAAGCCGGTTCTCGAAGGCGGTCATGCATGGCCCGTAGGTCTTGTTCAGATACGTCCGCATGTTGGCCAGCACGCGCACCCCGGGAGCCGTGACTTCGAGCATGTCGCCCAGCCCTTTGCCGTCACCCCAAAACTCTATACTCGCGCAACGATCCTGCCCGGCATAGACGCCGTTGAGCGGATCGTCGGTCAGGGTCTCCTTGACCCCATTGTCGTAGGCATGCGCCAGACGCACGCCGGCCAGATCGGCGAGTCCTCGCTCCGCCAGCACATCGAGCGCACGGGTGTCCATGATGACGCCGCCGGAAAGCAGCTTCGTCAGTTCCTTGTCGCTGTAGATCTCGGCGACTCTGCCGGACAGAATCGTCCCCACACTTGGCTCGACCGCCAATGCCAAGCCCAGTTCGCTCAACAATTGCGGGCGGGTGATGTCATAGAGGTGCCATTGGTTCGAATTCAGCCAGGTATCGCCCTGGCGGACCTGTCGGCGCGCGGTGAGGCCTTTGTCCCAGACCGGATACAGCCCTGTCAGCGGATAATTGCCTGCGTGCTGAACGAGAATCTCCCACATCCGCCGTGTGGCATTCACCCGCTCCATCAGCGGCTTACGTTCCGACAGCCAGGGGCCGGTGAGGGCGCCAATCGCGTTGAAAGCAATGCCGTTGCAGCCAGCCGCCAGGGCGAGTGTGCATTCATTGATGACGCTGGTGACCGCCTTGCTGAGCGCGCTGTAGGGGAAGTTCTCCAGTTCGTATTGCCTATCATTGACTTTCGCATGACAGCCGACAAGCTGGCGGCCGACCTCCAATGCCTTCCCATACATCTCGAATGGCTGTTCGTCAGAGTAGAACCCGCCACCGGGCCGGACCTTGGTGGCGTCGAGCGCGGCCAGCCAAGCCGGAATATCCTGCCCGGAATAGGTCGTCCAACCTGGGCCGGCGGTCATCAGGCCGATCACGATGCCGGGATTGACCCCGCGTATCGCCTCCCTCACATCCTGCATCAGCGTTTGCAGAACCTGAACGTTCTGGTTGACCCACGCCTGGCGCCGTTCAAGACCATTCGGATCATTGAACGCAGTCACGAGCGTTTCGCGCATCCAGGCGCGGCCGGTCCTCCGCGAGAACAGGTCCATACAGGTTGGGCAGAAGCAGCCGAAGCCCACGCCGTGATGATGCATGCGGATATCATCATCCACCCAGATGAAGTCTGGGCCTGCGCCGGCCATCAGTTGGTACTTTTGGCGGATGTACGCCTTGAACTCAGGCGTGTTCGGGCAGGCGCAGCTCTTCGACACCGCGCCGTCGTGCCCCACCATTGCCTGAAACGGAAGCAAGGGCATGTAATCCCAGCCCTCGTTTATGTGGCCGATGGTGCATAGGACATTGATCCCGGCGCTGATGCCGGCTTCTTTCAGCGCGGCAATGCGACGCTTCAACACAGCGGCACGGGTGGCGAACACTTCCAGCGGCAAGTACAGGTGATGCGTGATCGTCTCGAAGAACGATACCTCGTCCACAATCGCCTTGTTCGCCACGAGGAATTGCAGCAGCCCGGCAAACGACTCATCGGTTTCATACGTGGGTACGCCAATCCGCCAGCCAAGACGCAACGCATTCGTTTTGGTTGTCTGATCTCGCGACAAGGCCTGTCTCCTTTCATGTTTGATATTTTCAGCCGATATTTCGGCAGGAACGCAACACCGATCATCAGTATCTGCGGTTTCCCGGTCACCCAACTCGATAGAACCAGATGGCTCCGCTGGACAACTAGGGACGGTCACCTATGTATTCCGAGAGTCACAGGCCAGATGTCACGCCTGGAACAGGCAGGCGTCCCCGGCGCCCGATGGCATTGTAGAGACGGGCCGGTGGCCCGTCTCCCCTGAGACCTGAGACGCCCCACCGGGACGTCTCTACAAATACGTCACCGTGTTCGCGAACAGGTGTAAAAACCAGGGAAACAACTATACTCTCATGAGGTCGTGAAGAACGCGCCTCAACTGCCGAACTTGGGCTGACGCCTCCCGCCGCAGTGGCTACGGCGATGCGTTTCGGAACTGGTCGGGGTTGATCGCGTACTTGCGGATGCGCTGGTGGAAATACGGGCGGGCAACTTCGGCACGGCGGGCTGCCTCCGAGACGTTTCCGTTCGATTGGCGCAGTACTGTCTCGAGGTAGGCGCGCTCGAAACCGTTCTTCGCCTCCCTGAACGGCTCCTCGAAATAGCTCGCCGGATCGGCCGGGTCGTCGCAGCACGTCACTTCGGCGGGCAGGTCGCGGGCCTCGATCTCCGAGCCGGTCGTGAGCACCATGGCCCGTTCGATTGTGTGCTCGAGCTGGCGGATGTTGCCCGGCCAGGTGTGGTCCGTCAGCAGTGCCATCGCCTGTGGGTTTATGCCCGAGATCTTCTTGTTGACCGCCGCCTGGTGCTTCCTGATGAAATGCTCCACAAGCTCGGGGATGTCTTCCGGGTGCTCGCGCAACGGCGGCGCCGTAAGCGACACCACGTTGAGCCGGTAATAGAGATCCTGGCGGAATTTTGCTTCCTTCACGAGCCCGGCGAGGTCCTTGTTTGTGGCGGCGATCAGCCGGAAGCCCACCTTGACAGGGCGCACGCCTCCTACGCGCACGATTTCGCGCTCTTGCAGCACGCGCAGCAGCGCCGTTTGAAACGACGGCGACGTCTCCGAAATCTCATCGAGAAACAACGTGCCTTGCCCGGCGGCCTCGATGTGGCCGGGCTTGGTTTTTTCGGCCCCGGTGA
Organism: Planctomycetota bacterium; assembly: GCA_013202185.1. Lineage (GTDB taxonomy): Bacteria > Planctomycetota > PUPC01 > JABMSA01 > JABMSA01 > JABMSA01. The sequence goes on along the minus strand of JABMSA010000721.1, from coordinate 1,967 downwards.
ACCCTTCTTTTTCGTGCCCAAACAGCTCGTTGCTGAGGAGGTTGGCATCGATGGCGCCGCAATTGACCGCCACAAACGGCCGCATTCGGCGCTCGCTGTGGCCGTGTATCGCCTTGGCCACCAGCTCCTTGCCGACGCCGGTCTCTCCGTGGATGAGCACCGTCGACGCCACTATCGCCACCTGCTCGATCTGTGCGCGGAGATTCATCATCGACTGGCTGCGGCCGACCAGGCCCCCGGCGAAAGCATCTACCGGCTCGGCGGCCGGTGGGGGTGGCCTAAGCGCCTTGTCGATGGTCATCCGAATGTCTTCGAGCTTGAACGGCTTGGTGAGATAATCCGCCGCGCCGGCCTGGACGGCCTCAACTGCGCTCGCGATGGTGGCGTGCCCCGTCAACACGATGGGGGGGGTGCCCGGCGCCACCCGCCTCACCGCCCTCACCACTTCGATGCCGTTCATACCCGGCATGGCAAGATCGGTGATAACGACGTGGAAACGTTCCTGTTCGAGCTTCGCGATGCCTGCGGCGCCGGCGGTGCATGATTCGGCGTCGCACTCGAGAAGCGCAAGGCACCTCTCGAGGCAGCGGCATATCTCGGGGTCGTTATCGATCACCAACACGTGCGGCCGCTCGCCGTTCGCCCTCACCGGTTGGACTTTCCGTGGCATCCTTGCGCCTTTCCTATGCTGTTGCAACGGCCGCGTCACGCACACGCTGGGCGGCCGGCAGAACGATCGCAACCGTTGTGCCTGTGCCGGGGCTGCTCTGCAGCTCCACCTTTCCTTGGTGGGCCTTCACGATCTTTCTTGCGTTGGCCATTCCGAGCCCTACGCCGTCGGGCTTGGTAGTGAAGAAAAGCTCGAAAACCCGTTCCAGCTCCTCCGACGTCATTCCGCTGCCTGTATCGGTAATGCGCATCTCGACGGCCGCCTCTCCCGCCTGGCCGGCCGTGACGGTGAGCGTGCCGCCGGGTCGCATAGCCTCGATGCCGTTGAGCATGAAATTCACGAGCGCCTGCTGCAGGCGGCTGCGGTCGGCGTTTATCGTCGGCAGGCGGTGGGGGAGGGCAATGGCAAGTTTTACGCGGCGCTTGCGGCACTGCGCGCTGATCATGTTCGTCGTCGTCTTAACCAATTCGCGCACCGAAACCAGCTCGAACCGGTCCGGCGCCGGCCCCGCGAAGCTCAACAGATCGCGGATGATCTTCTCGGCCTGCCCGGTAGCGTTGAGTATGCTCGAAAACGCCTCCTCAAGCTCGGGGTTGTCCTGCGTCTCGAGGCAGCATTCGGCCGTGGCGTTTATGATTGTTATCGGGTTACGAAGCTCGTGCGCCAGGCGGGCCGCCATCACGCCCACCACCTTCATCTTCTCCGATTCCAGCAGATTCGCCTCGAGCTTCAGCCTGGGCGTGGCGTCGCGGATCGATTCGATCATGCCAATAGCGCCGCCGCGCCCCGCCTCCAGCGTCGCCGCCCAAACATCGAGGCACAGCGAGCGACCACCCACATCCAGCTCTCTGCTCTCGTCGAGGGACTCCCCGCCGCACAGCCTCGGGCACGTCTCGCAGGGCTGCAAGCGGCCCCACAGCGCCTGGTGGCAAGCACGCCCAAGAAACGCCGAAGCGTCCGGCGCACCGTAAATCTCCACCAGCTTCCGGTTCACCCGAACGATCCTGCCGTCGGCATCGACAACCGCCACCCCCTCCGTGAGCTGATCGAGCACGTCCTGCATCTTCTGCTGCGCGTCGGCGAGCTTCTGCTCGAGCCTGCGCTCAGAGACGATCTCGCCGGCTGCCGGACAACTCTCGGACAGAATCTCGGCAAGGCGATGCAGATTGTCGGGGAGGGTAAGAGTGAAATCGGCAGAATGCGCCGTGCCGTTGCTGCCGGCGGCAACGGCTACCATCGTGGCACCGTCGCACGCCGCCCTTGCACTTGCGATGAGGTCCTCGGGAGCGCCCGAGAT
>JABMSA010000720.1 GCA_013202185.1 Planctomycetota bacterium | reverse complement strand
CCCCCTGCCGTCTTGCGCGGCAGGAGCGAAAGTTCGCAGTGAAAACCTTTCGAGGACGACGATTCGGAGGCGATAGTTGCTTCTCTCGCTAAACAGATACCCGGATAAGCCGGCAGGCGGTTATTTGAACGCCTCTTTCTTTTCGTTGATGCGTTGCTCGCCTTCTTCCGCATCGAGCGCGGCGAGGGTGGGGTCGAGTATGTGGGGTGTGATGAAGATCAGCAGCTCGACTTTTACGATCTGCTTGTCTTTGCTCTTGAATAGGTTTCCGATCAGGGGGATGCTGCTGAGGATCGGCACGCGGTGCTCGGTGTCGGACACGTTCTCGCGGATGAGGCCGCCCAGCACGATGGTCTGGCCGTCCTTGACGATGAGGGTTGTTTCGGCCTTGCGACGCTTTACAACCGGTATGCCTTCGTAACGCGTGGGTGCTTCGCTCACTTCGGGCGTTATCTTCATCCTGATGTGATTGTCGTCGCCGATTTGCGGCCGCACGGTGAGCGTTACGCCTACGGTGATGAACTCGACCGACTCGGTTGATGTGGTCGATCCTCCGGCGCCGGTGTCTATGCTGGAGGTCGATTCGATATATGGAATATCTTCGGTGATCTCGACCTTTGCTTCCTGGTCGTTGACGGTGGTTATTGTGGGGGCCGAGAGCAGCTCCAGATACTGGCTGGTTTGTATAGCCTGAAAGATGCTGCTGAAGTGGTCGTTGCTGAGCGCCACCCGCAGCGAGCCCTGACCGGAAGCGAGGGTGGGAAGGAGGTCCTGGGTGACCGTGCCCCGGATGCCGTGAATCGAGGTCATGCTTGTGTCCAGCCAGTTCCATTCGAAGCCGAGTTGGTCGTGCTTGTCGAGCGACACCTCGACGAGGCGCGCCTTGATGCTCACCTGCCGCTCGCGCAAGTCGACGATGGAGATGAAGTTTTCTATGTTCGCGATCACCTCGGGGCGGTCGATCACGACGATCGAGGCTGTTTGCGGGTGTGCTATTACCTTCCCTTCGGGCGAGAGGAACTGCTTGATTTCTTCCTGGACAATTTCGATGGGTGCCGCGACGAGGTTGATCTGCTTGCTGGTGAGCTCGGCCTTGAGGACCCGGGCTACGTTGCCGCGCTGCTGTATTGCGTAGCCGTTGGCCTCGAGTATCATGGTCAGGGCCTGCTCGAGGGTGATGTTTTTGAAGCTGGCGGTTACCCGGCCGGATACGTCGGGATCGATGATAACGTTTATGCCGGCCTCGTCGGCGAGCATGCGAACGAGATTCACGAGGCCTGCGTCTACGGCTTGCATGGTGATCCTGGTGCCTTCGCCGGTGAGGGTGATGCTGGGCTCGTTGGCTTTGAGGGCGGGCGGCTCTGCCGGGCCCATCTCTGCGGCGCCTGCGGCTGCAATGCAGCAGGCTGCCCACGCCACGATGGTTGCGGGTCGAAGAATTCCAGGATGTTTCATCGTTGCTCCCCGAAAAAAGCGCTAGTCATCGTTGGTTCCCGCGTCCGAGCCGGCTGCGCCCACGGGCAGCAGCCGCTCGACGTTACCAAACCTGACCTCGACGCCGTCCGGTGATATTGACCGCACTTCTGCTCCGCCCGGGAGTTTGTCGCCTTCGCGCACGATGCGGCGATCCACAATTGCGCGCCTGCTTTTTGGGCCGATGAGCACGGCGCTCACGACCGGTGTGCTGCCGAGGAAGGGATCAGACCAGCCCTGGGGCGGCTCCGGTGTGGTGGCGGCGTGAGTTTCGATTGTCGGCGCTTTGCCTTGGAATGGCTCGGGCCATTTGCCATTGACATTGAATATGTCGAGCAGTGAGCTTACGGTTTCATTGCCGGCGATGTTTTGCGGCTCATCATGCTTTGCGACCTGCTGGGTGTCGCGGGTGCCGGTTGCCGGCGTTGCTTGCTCGGGCTCATCCGCCGTGTAGTGGGCGGCTTCGGCGGCGGGCGCGAGCTTCTTTGAGCCTTCCCTGTTCATCAGGAACTTTATGTCGTATGCGGCAACGCCTCCCACGAGCAGCACGAGGACTATCGCAATTACTTTTGGCGTCACGGTGTATCAACTCCTGCTATGATCGTAGCTCGGGGTCTCTTTGCTTGCTCGAGTGCATGACAACGGCGTGGTCCATTCAGTTCTCGTCTGTCGGAAGAAAACAAAACGCTTCGGCTTCGGCCTGAAACCTCACCAGCTTCGAGCCTTGCTCGGGTTGCTCGATAGTAAGCGATCGGGTAACGACAAGCCTTCGGCCGGTGGCGAGGCTGTTGAGCAGGAGCGCTATTCCGCGATAGGTGCCGGTGCCGGCAACGGCCACCGGCAGCTTGTGGATCGCGCCGTCTTCGCAAACTGCAACGGGATCGCGTCCTTTTGTCATGAGCTCGGCCCTGCGGGTGATAATCGATACGTTTGCGACTCCGGCGGCTCGGCACGCGGCTCTCACCTGGGCTACAAGCTCGGGCACGCGTTCGCCGGCGGGCAGGCCGGCCTCGTATCTCTTCAGGTACATGGCGATTACGGGCTTGTGGATGTTGTAGTCTTCCACAGACACCACGGCTTGCTTGCACAACTCGAACTGTTCTTTTCCTTTCAGCAGTTCATCGCGATTTTTCATGATGCCGTTTATCTTCGGGTATGCCGCCGAAGCTGCGGCCGCCGAGATGAGGCATAGGATTCCGACTGCCGTGAAAAGGAACTTCTTGTTGAGTGGCCGTTGTTTCATAATGCATCTCGGTTCGTCTACGAGGCCCAGTCTTTCGTGGGCACCACATTGCACCTTATGCTGAATCCCATCGCGCCGGTGTCGGTTTCCTGGAGTGGATCGAGCTGGATGGCCTCGAAGAGCCCGCTTTGGCCGAGCCTGTCGAGGAGTTGTCTCAGCACGAGCGCCCTTCTTTCGGCGCGGACGGTGAGGTCGCCTGCAATTCTCAGCTTCCAGTTGCCTTCATCATCATTTTCATCGCGAAAGAGCGTCATCTCCGCGAGGTTGACGTTGGGCGGAATGATCTTGCCGATACCCCACAGCACATACGGCCACGGCAAAGACATCTGCGCAAGCTCCGTATGCAAGTTTCTTCGAAGGTCCACCTTTTCCCTGAGCGTCTTGATTCCCTCGTGCTCGCGCCTGAGTGGCTCGAAGAACGCCGCCTGCATGCGGAGCTTGTTCGATGCGTCGCGATACATTCGTTGCGCCACGTGAAGCGAGTAATAGCACGCCAGGTATATCACAACCGTCGAGATGCACGCAGCGAGGATCGACGCGGCCTTCATGCCCCTTTCCCGCTTCTCCTTCAGGTCGTCGGGCAGTAGGTTGATTTGTGTTGAGCTGGTGCCCATCACGGCCAGGCCCGCCGCCACCGGCGAGAAATCCGGCCGAACCGCACCCACGCTGAACGGCAGCGAGCTGAAATCGTCTACCGAAACATTGGTCGTCTGTACGAGCAGATCGATCATCCGCTCCGATGCTCCCGATTGGATAACTCTTGCCACGCTCCGACCGCGGCACTTCTGCTTGAAGTAGAGGAACGTCCTGTTGATCTCCTGCACCACGTACTCGGGGTTGCCGCCGGCTTCCCGGTCGAGCTGAATGCGGCGTATGAGCGAAGGCTCGCCGTTTGCGATGACGGTGACCGACACGGCGCGCCTGGTGAAGTGCACCAGCGCGGCGGATTCGCCTTCCTTGACCATGCGCTGCGCCAGGGAGAGCAAGGCCAGGTCCGACACGGAGATCGTCGAGGCCGTGAGGGAGCAGTCCTTGAGCAACTTTATGCACTCGATCGTTTGCTCGCCAGGTGCGTACACGCTTATCACATTGCGCTCGCCGCCCGTGTTGCCGGGCAGTGTAACGTAGTCCCAGGTCGTACTCTCGCCGTAAAGCTTTATGCCTTGCCGCTTGAGCACTGCTTCCAACTCGTGCATGGGCATTGGCGGGTAGGTGTCTACGTTGCATTCGGCCACGTCGCCCGGGAGGTTCACCACAACCTTGCGGGTTCTGATGCCGGCAGCGTCGAGAGCTTCCCTTACGGCCGCTACGAGCGCCGCCCTGCGGGCCCCGGGTGAGGCCCCGGCCTTTGTGGGCTTTATGGCCGCGCCGGCCGCGCACAGCACCTTGAAGTCGTTGCCGCGTCTGTGTACTTTTACCACGCTCACCGCGTCGTCAGCGATGTTCAGCCCAACGGCCGTGTGCGGAACGAACATCGACTGCAGCCTGGCCCACAGCCCCGTGTGCGCCGCCGGCGCCGAAGCCGCCTGCCCGGCGGAGGCGAGGCCCGCCGCCCCCGCTACGTGTGCATTCGCGCGGGCCGGGCCGAAGGCGCCCGCGGCATCGCCGCTTGCGGGTGCGTCTGGTTGCTGAGGTTGCAGGCCGGTTTCTTCCATTGTTTCCTTCGCGAGGGCTAGTTTTGGTCTTTGCTGGTGACGTACTGCACGGGGTCCGGCCCTGTTATGAAGGCGTTGCCCCAGGCATCTTTGTCGTAGCGCTTGTCATGGTTGTCGAGCAGCGACCGCAATTCGAGCAGAACCAGCGTGTAAGACCAGGGGCTCAGCAGGGGTATGTCGAGCACGCTGGGCTCATCGGCAACGTCTTTCTCCTTTTTCTTGTCGTAGAGGTCCTTGATGCTGTGCACGTCTTTGAGTTTGTGCCGGTGCGTGATGGCCGTCCACTTACCTTTGTAGATGTGATGATGCGTGTGCCAAATGCCGGATTTGCTTTTCTTGATCTTGCCGGTGTCTTCCAACACGGGCAGAGATGTGGTCCGGAGCGTTGAATTGTATGCCTGGATTGCGGCGTTGACTTCGTCGAGCAGTTTCTGGTTCTTGCTTCTCAGGAGCGACGTGACATCGACGACGAAATCAATATCATCGCCGCCGCCTTTTTCCTCCTTCCTGTTGGGGCCCCAGCTTCTCACTGTCGCCGTGGAGGTCGTCGCCTGGTACTGAAACAGATTCTGCCAGGCGTCGTAGTAGATGTTGTCCTTCGATCCACTGAAGCCTTCGTTCACGTATGGGCCCGACCAGCCGGTCACCTTTTTTTTCGTTGTAACAAGCTCCTCCAGAACGGTGGGGAATATGTCGGTGTCCTGGTAGAAGTTCTCTATCCCCTCGGCAAGGGCTTTCATTGTGTTTTTGGTTTCGCTTGCTTCCGTGGCGCGCAACGACGCGCCCACCACCGGTATCGCGATGCCCACCATCAGGGCCATTATACCTATTACCACGACCATCTCGATCAGCGTGAAGGCAGAGCATTGTGGCGCTCCGCTGCGCCGGAGTCGTGTCATCAGTTCAGCAACCATATTTCACCATTCCTTTCACCTCCTGCTGAGGGAGTTTATCATTTCGAAGATCGGCAAGAACGTACACAGCAAGATGAACCCGACCGCCAGGCCGGCCCCCACGATCATCGCCGGCTCCAGCAGGCTGAGCACGGTTTTGATCGTCTGTGGAATCTCGCGATCATAAAACTCATTCACACGGTCGAGTGCCTCGCCGAGCGTTCCTGTTTGCTCTCCTATGCCGATCATCCTCACCACCAGCGGCTGGAAAGCCCCGGTGGCGCTCAGGGCTGAGGTGAGTGTCTTTCCCTGTGTAACGGCTTCTCGCGCCCGGCGCACTCCCTGTGCCACGAATGCGTTGCCCACTACGTGCTCGGCCGACTCGAGCGCCTCCACGGTGCCGATGCCCGCGCGGTAGAGCATCCCCACGGTATTGGCAAATCGTGCGGCGCTGATCTTTGCCATCAGCGGGCCGAGCACCGGTATCCGCAGCTTCAGCGTGTCGATCAGCAGCCTGCCTCGCGGCGTGCGCCCGAGGATAATGACGCCGATCACAAGCGCTACCGCCGCGCACAGCAGGATCACGGCGTTGTCGACAAGAAAGTTGCTCAGCGCCATCAGCACTCTCGTTGGTGCCGGCACTTCTGCGTTTGCGCGGGAAAGCTGCTTTAGAATCCTGGGCACCAGGAACGTCAACAGCAGCACTATCAGCCCGCACACCGCCAGGCCGAGCACGGCAGGGTAGATGAGCGCCCGCATGGCCGCGGCGCGCATCTCGGCCAGCCACGCGTAGTAATCGGCCAGGCGCCTCAGCACCGGGCCGGGCTCCCCGGCGGACTCACCCGCTTTAACCACGCTTCGATAAACCAGCGGAAAGGCCTTCGGATGCCGCTGCATCGCTTCGGAAACATCCGAGCCGTTCTGAATATCCTCCGCGAGAGACGCGGCAACTATGCTCGTTGTGCGGTTGCCCGCGTGCTCGGCAAGATCTTGCAGGCCCTCCACCAGCGGAATGCCCGACGAGTAGATCGTCTCGAGATTGTAAGTAAGAGTTATGAGCTCCTTGCGCTTGAGGCGCGTGTGTGCGCGCGTGGGCCTCGCGGCCGACTTCACCTTCTTCGCGGTTGTGAGCAGCATGCCCTGCGAGTCGAGGCGGCGGGCCAGCTCGCCCTCGCCCGACACCTCGAGCGTCCCTTCCATCAGGCGCCCGTCAGTGTTTCTTGCCCGGTAGGCATAAATAGGCATTGCTGCGTCTCACCCGGTTGTAATGTTCGGTGCGGGCCGGCTGCTTGCCGGCCCGTATCCGTCACAGTGCCGTGCGGCACACTCGGGCCACTTCGGCCATTGTGGTTTCGCCGTCGAGCACCTTCTGCGTGCCTACGAGTTGAATTGCTTTCGTTCCATCGGCGACCGCCGCTGCGGCCAGTTGGCCGTCGGAGGCGCGCTCGAGGATCAGCTTGCGAATCCTCTCGGTGGGCAGAATGAGTTCGTAGAGCACTGTTCGACCCTTGTATCCCGTTCCGCGGCAGTTGGGGCATCCCGTGCCGCGATATAATGGCTTTCCCTGCTCGCACCCGAGTTGTTCGGCCTCGGCCGGCGAGGCCTCGTAGGTTTCTCGGCATTCGGCGCAGATTTTTCTCACGAGGCGCTGAGCCAGCACTCCCGACACCGACGACGACAACAGGAACGGCTCGATGCCCATGTCCATCAACCGGGGCAGAGCGCCCGCCGCTGTGTTCGTGTGCAGCGTCGTGAGCACGAAGTGCCCGGTGAGTGCGGCGCTTATGGCTATCCTGGCCGTTTCGACGTCGCGAACTTCGCCGAGCATGACCACGTCGGGGTCTTGCCTGAGTATCGCCCTCAGGCCTGCGGCAAAAGTGAGGCCGATCTTCGAGTTGACCTGCGACTGCCGAATCATCGGCAACTGGTACTCGATCGGGTCCTCGATTGTTATCACGTTCTTCTCGAGCGAGTTGATTTCCGTAAGCAGCGAGTAGAGCGTGGTGGTCTTTCCGGAGCCCGTGGGGCCGGTAACAAGCAGCATGCCGTGCGGCTCCTGCACCAGCGCCCCGAGCGTTTTCCGTGTCTTCTCGTCGAAGCCGAGCCTGCTCAGCCTGAGCGCCAGGCTGCTCTTGTCGAGCACGCGCAAGACCACGTCCTCGCCGTGGGCCGTAGGAAGCACCGATACGCGCAGGTCCACGTCGGAGCCGTTATGCCCGAACTTCATCCGGCCGTCCTGGGGCGTCCGGCGCTCCGAGATGTCCAAATGAGCCTGGATTTTTATCCTGCATGTCAGGGCCGACTGCAGCTCCTTGGGCATTGATGGGCCCCGGTGGAGGATGCCGTCGATCCGGTAGCGCGTCCGCACGAGCTTTTCTTCCGGCTCAAGGTGGATGTCGGTGGCGTGGTCCTTGAGCGCCTTTACTATCAGGTTGTCAACGAGCTCGATTATCGGCGCCTGCCCCGCAGCTTCTTCGTCGGTGTGCGGGGCGGCGCCGTGTTTTGCTTCTTCTATTATCCTCTCGATGAGAGAATCATGGCTTGCGGCATCGGCGTAGTGGCGATCGAGAACCAGCCGAATCTCGGGGGGTGACGCAGCCACCACATTTATCGCGCAGCCGACGGCCTTGCGCACGGCGTCGACCGCCACGATGTTGCACGGATCGGCCATCGCAACGGTCAGGACGCCGTCTTCAAAATCCATCGGCACAAGCCAGTGCTGCCTGGCCATATCGGGCGGTATCATCCGGAGGACGTCCGGCTGGAAAGAGCAGCCTTTCAGCGAGACCCTGTTGGCGCCCAGCTCTTGTTGCAGAGAGGCCGACAGGTTGTCCTCGGTAACAAACCCGAGGTTATGGAGAATTCGGCCCAGTTGCTCACCGGTCCGGCGCTGTTCCGACAGCGCAGTCTCCAGTTGGTCCCGAGTGATCCAGCCCTCGTCTATCAGCCGCTGCCCGAGAGCTTTCTTTCTGGATACGACTTTGCTCATGGCCCGCCTTTCTCCAGACTCAGGGACCGATGGCCGTGTTGCGGACCGTTCAAGTCACACCCGGTTGCCCGAGGGCCTAATTCATGATGATGCCTATGTCGTCGCCCTTCAGGCCGGTGTCGCCTTTGCCGGTTTGAAACTTGCCGTCGGGCCCGGCCGAGATCACCCAGGCGTAGGGGCTGCCGGTGGCGGAAAAGCCATCGACCTCGACGATGTACCTGTTGCCCCACGGGTCCGCCGCGAACGCGGTCATGTAGGGGCCTGCCCAGTTGTTGACACTGTCCTTGTTGTCGCGGAGCGGATTGAGCAAGTGTTCGGCCGTCGCACTGTCAAACTTGCTCTCATCGGTCGCCGCGTTGCCGTCGCTGTAGAGCAGCTTCACGCTCGAGCCCGGCCACTGCCCGGTGTCGCTCCGGAACAGCAGAAGGGCCGATGAGAGCTGACGGACGTCGGCCGTTGTGCGTGCCTGCTCGGCGTCGTCCACCTGGTTAAACGCGACAGGCACAAGGATGCCCGCCAACAGCGCCACGATGGCAACCACAATCACCATTTCAATCAGCGTAAAACCTTGTCTGCCTATTGTCCTCACTATGAACTCCTTTCATCCTCGATGCTATCGGACAAAGGACCGCGCAATGCACAGTGCTTCGCGCTCTTCTTTGCCCTGGTTCACTGCAATTCTCGTACCTGTATGACCCCTTCAAGATACGCAGCGGGGCCTAACCTCTTGTTGAGCAACAAGTTCCGTCTTTTTTCCCGCAAGCCGTGCCGGGTTCTCAGGTGCCACCCTCGTCGAAGAGATGCAGCAGCGGAGATCGCTCCAAACCCTTGCCAACACACTACTTGCGAATCAATCACGGCTTTTTGTTGCTGCTCCTGCACAAAGCGGGTTCTTTCGAACCGGTAAACCAGCGTAGAAGCTTCCGTCGACATTTGCGCTCAAGCCGGGGCGAAGCTCTGCTTCAGGCACATCTTGCCCGGGGAATGTGCGCGACATACGTCGATAAAGACTTCGGTTAAGTATCGTCACAACAGCCGTGTGGTTCATAGATAACATGCCCCGGCACCGATGGTCTGCAAATACTGCACATCATCGGGCGCGAGGCTGGGGGGGGGCTTTGGTGCGCCTGTGTAGTGGCAAAGCACCGCCCCCATCGGCGCGAGGCCGATGGGGGCGGGTGCGGATCGAATGCCGAATTGAAACGGCTAATCGCCGTTGCAGGTATCGTTAAGCCGGTTGCGGATGTAGATCATATCGAGGATGTTTATGAAGCCGTCCTCTGTGACGTCCACCCACCAGGAATCGCCGCTGCCGGGGTCGTCGTTCAGCTTGTTGCGCACCAGGATCATGTCGAGAATGTTGACGACGCAGTCGTCGTTGGCGTCGCCGGCGACTCGCCAGTGGAGGGTGTCGAAGCTGATCACATTTATGTAGGCAAACACTGTTGTCCGGGCGAATGCATCGCCCTGGTCGGTTGTCGCTCCATCCAGACTACCGTTTACCACGGCGAGTTCAAACTCGTATTCGGTCTGGTCGCTCAGCGGGCCGGGCTGCCACGAGATGGTCCCGATGTCGACGGGAACAGCCTCGTAGATGTCGTCGTCGGTTCCGTCCGGATCCTCGATGACGAACATTCCAAGGAAATCGCCGGAGCCAACCGCCGAGCCCCACGTGAAGGTCGGGTTCAACTCCACACCGTGGTTGCCGTGCTCAGGGCCGGTGATGTTCGCGAAGCCGGTGGGCGCCGTCGCGGAATAGGGCACTGTCACGGTATCAGCGCCGCCGTTGAACGTAAAGATGTAATCGCCGGTTCCGAATGCGGCCCGCAGGGCTGCAAGTGAAGCAAATTCTTCCTCGAGGCCCCACCACTCTCCGCCGCCATCGTTGATGAGGGTGTGGACGCCGCCGTTGGGAACCTCGACGGAGACGCCGGTGATGTTGCTGCCGAACACTTCGATCTCGGACTCGTACGGTATGAGTTCTTCAACGCCGTCGACGTAATCCCTGAACGCCCCGACGAGGATCTCTTCGATATCCGGCATCGGGGCCGGGGGCGAAGCGTGGAATTCGATGCTGTTGATGTACTCCAGCGTGCCGCTATAGGTGAAAGGATCGCCGCCGTTGGTGGTCGCGGCCTGCGCTCCACCGTTGAACACCGCCAGCCCGAATTCGTAATTCTGATCGGTGGGCAGCGGCCCGGGCCGCCAGGAGACCTCCTCGATGTCGGCGCCCCAGTTCCCATATAGTCCAAAGCCGAGCCCGCCGGGATCCATAGTCACCCACATGTTGAGAAAACTTCCCTGGCCGGCCATCGAGTTCCAGGTGAACGTCGGGTGCTGCTCCACGTCGTTCTGCGAATGATCGGGATAGGTTATGACTGCAAAGCCACCCGGCTCCGCCGCGGCAAAGTTCAGCGTCACCGTATCGGCGCCACCGTTGAGGGTGAATAGGTAATCACCTGTGCCGTAAGCGGCCAGCATGGCGGCAACAGAGGCGAAACTCTCATCGTGGCGCCACCGGTCGGCCAATGGATCGTATACGAGGGTGTGAACATCCGTGTTCGGCACCCGCACCGACACGTCGGTGATGCCGGCGCCCGCCACGCTGATGTCCACAATGCACGGATCCGGCGGCACCTCGGCACCATCCACGTGGTGCTTGATCTGGTTGATGAAGATCTCTTCGATATCCAGCGCCGGGCCGCCGGCGCCCGTGGTGAACCGGACGGCGTTGATATACTCGAAGGCGCCGGTGTAACCGAACGGATCTCCGCCGACGGTGGCCGTGCCGACCGGTGTGCCGGGGCTGAAGTTCATGACCGACAGCTCTAACTCGTG
>JABMSA010000719.1 GCA_013202185.1 Planctomycetota bacterium | reverse complement strand
ATGCCGTTCCCAACACGGTGGCAGAGGATGATTTCTGCGCCACTGTGTATCACGGCTACCTCGCAATTAGCGACGACGTCAAGGCCGCTATGCAAGCCCTCAAGGTGGCCGGCGAGAAACTCTACAAGCCGTCGGACGAAGCCCGCAAGCTCATGGAAAACTCCCAAGCGTTTGCTCATTTGAACCCTGCCGTGTGGCTGGATGCATTCAAGAAAGAGCTTGCGGAGGCCCGGCAGGAACTATCGACAACAATCGAGGACGGCCTGCAAGATGAGGACAAAATGGCGGACGCTCCGGCGTTCGTGAAGAGGATGGACAAGGAAGCCCTCAAGGATTTCGTGACGGATGGCTACGACCTTTGCCTGGCACTCCTGGCGGACATTGAATCGGTCGACGTCGCTCTTGGTTTCGATATGCGGGGGCTGAAGCTCAGCTCGATCATGAGCGTGACGAAGGACGGGCTGCTCTCGAGGTATATGCTGCCTTCCAACGGCATCGAAAAGCTGGAGCCGCCGCTGCCGGCACTCGACATGTTTTACATGGCGGCCTGGGGCAAGCTGGATGAAAAGCTGGTGGAGACGCTCCTTGCCGACTGGCAGAAGGTATTTGCCAGAACCCTGGTCCTCTTCCCCGCAGAGCCTGACGGAGCACAGCCTGACGAAGCTTTGGATTTCCTGAAGAAGTTTGATGACGTGATCAAAGAAGGTCTGCCACTGATGGGCGGGCGCTTCGCCGCCGTCGGAAACTTCTCTGAGAACGGCCCCGGCATCATACAGGTGCAAGAGGTGAAAGACCCTGAAAAACTCAGGGCACTCACTGCCAAGGGCATCACGATCATCAACGAACTCCTTGCAAGCATCGTTCCGAAGGACGACGACGTCAACATATCAATGAAATATGTCTACGAGCCGGAGGCCGTGACCATCGAAGGTGTGAAGGCGGACAGATTCAAATTCGAGGTCAAAGCCGACACTCCGGAAGCGCAAGCCCAGATCGACCAGACAATGACGATGTACGGGCCGGATGGGCTCGGCTATCTGATCGCCGCCGTCGATGGCAAAGTTGTGACGACCATGGGAGAAGAGAACATGAAGCTTGCCCTCCGCGCGCTGCGCGGCGTGGCGAGCGTCGAGCTGATCAACACCGACCCTGTAATCAGGTCAACGGTGAAGAAGATAGGCCTCGACAGAGACGTGATCAGCATGTTCGTGCCCGCGCGAGTCATAGAGTTCTTCGGGCTCATGATGGCGAGAATGACGGGGCAGGAAGGCAACGCGCCCATGCCGCTGCCGTTTGCCACACCGGCGGCGCTCGGAATGAAGGTGCTTGACGAAAGCACCCTTCGTTGCGACGGATACGTGCCGCAGGCGTGCGTGGCCGAGTGCATGACCGCTGTTATGGGGCTGACGGGCATGATGGGCGGGTTTTTTGGTGGCCAAATGAATGTCCCGCCGCCCGGGGTCGTGGCGCCCGCGGCCGTGCCGCCTGCTCCCCCGCCAAACGATGCGCCGATGTGGTGAGTGAGAATACCAGATCAGCGGCCCGGTGAACGCCGCGCTCGTCGGGCCGTTCTTGCTTGGGTGGCCGGGCATTTCTTTTGCATAACAACCTTCCGAACCGTTACGATAATCAGAGCGTGTGTAACTGCGCCCTGAAACCGGAACCGCATTCGCCGGTTGAAATGAAACGGCCCCGCCGCCCGCGCTGGGCCGCCCGATCGGTGATCGCCGTAGCCGCTGTCGCCGGCATTTCGATGCACTGCCTGGCAGAAGACGAGTACACCCGATTCCGGTATGAGCACAGCAAGATCATAACCGAAGACCCTTTCCCCGTAGCGCTCGGGTGCCTTCAGGCGGAGGTGGAGTACATTTTTCGCGCTTCGAAGTACCAATGGACCGACGGCGGAAACAGGAGGAAGCGAGACCCGCGAAGGCTGCAGTTGGCAGCACTGTCGTTGACTTATGGCGTGGCCAAGCACGCCGACCTGGAGGCCGTCCTGGGCTTCGCCAGTGTGATCGACCGCGAGCAAACACCCGACGAAGGCGACGGCCTCACCGACCTTGCGGTGAGATCCAACTGTCTTCTCCATTACAACGAAGACGCCGGATTCGCCGTGGCCTATCTGCCGATGTTCACCTTCCCCCTTGGTGAACAGCGGGACGTCGATGAACTGGCCATCAGCTTCGAGTCTTACACGTTCGACAACCGCATCGCCATCGTCAAGGACTGGAGCCACTACGTGACCACCAATTTCGATCTCGGATACATTTGGTTCTTCGGAAAGAATGCAGGGGGCACCAACGGCGTGATCGAGGGCAACGCAGCCATCGGGTTTCAGCATGAGAGCTGGCTGCAGCCTGTTTTCGAGGTGCGATACGCGCGCGAGTTTCTCAAGTCCGAAGGCGACCGCGAGCGAGTATCGGTTCTTGGCGGCCTGGTGATGCCCATCTCCGAGAGCACCCGGATAGAAGTCGGCCTTCACCAGGCCGTGGCCGGCCGCAACACAAATCAGTTTACCGGCGTCATCGCCAGCCTGAGCGTGACGTTCTGAGGCACAGCAGCGCGCTGTAATCGTCCTCGCCGTCTTCGAAACATCTTCTCGTTGTCGATCCGTTGAAGTGCATCAAGAAAGAATAATCAGACAATGCCCCGCCGTTTTATACTGTGCAGGAAACTACATCCGCCTCTGGCGGATGCGGCGGCCGGGGCGGTAGGGTGGGGACGCCTGGTAGTGAAGAGGCGCCGCTCCACCGGCCGATGCCGGTGGTGGCGACGAGGATATCTGTCAAAGCCTTGGTGACGGCGCGCAGCTCCCTTAGTGCTCTGGTCCCTAAATACGGTAACGTATTCTCATGTCTCGATTCTGCAGGGCGCTCGGCGATGGCATTGTAGAGACGGGCCGGTGGCCCGT
>JABMSA010000718.1 GCA_013202185.1 Planctomycetota bacterium | reverse complement strand
TTTGGCGGCGATTGCTTGCTGGTCGGAGTTTTCCGGATCGTCGTCGGGCGGGAAATCCTCTACGGGAATGTGCATGCCAAAAGTGAACCCGCCCACGATCTGGCCGCGGGTCACGTACGGGGTGAAGTTCCAGACGCCGCCGCCGAAGAGAGGAATCCATCGCGAGAGGCCGGCGTTGATGCACTGGTCGCCGACCTGCATGCCCCTGCCGTATGGCAGGCCGCAGATGTCGGGGAAATCGCTCGGCCACAGAGGCAGCGAACGCGACAGTGTCTCGAGGTCGATCCGCCTGCCGCCGCTGGAGCAGTTGTCGATCCACAGCCCGGGATGGCGCCGGCGCAATTCGTCCCACAACTCATACAGGCCTTCAACGTGCCGGATCTCGGTCATGCCGATGCGGTCGGGAGCGTCTGCCGCTTGCCAGTAAGGAAGTGGATCAAAATTGAAATCCTGCCGGTAGATGTCCACTCCGCTTTCGGAGATGATATCGGAGATGGCATCGGTAATATATGCCCTGGCTTCCGGCATCCCGAGGTTGAGCAGGGCGTTGTCCGGGTTGTCTTCACATCGGAGAAGGAACTCCGGATGCTCCCTTTCGATCGCAGTCTCTCGTTGAACGCGCTCGGGTTCGAACCACAGTATGAATTTCATCCCCGCTTCGTGGGCGGCGTTGCTTATGGGCTTCAGCCCGCGCGGAAACCGGTCGGGGTTGACCGTCCACGTGCCTACCTCCTGCCACCACTCTCGACCCTTGCCGTACCAGCAGGCGTCGATCCAATAGGTGTCGGCGCCGAGCGCAGCAACCTTCGGCAATGCGGTCAGCTCGAGCTGCTCGTTGGCCTGGCCCGAGGCGTAGAAGTACCCCTGGAGGCATTGGGCTAGCGGAGGCATGACGAGCCGGCCGTCGATCCTCGGAAGGTAATGTGCTATCAGCAAGCGGCGGAGAAGATTGTTTCCCTGCTCCTCGTCGTCGCCTTCCCAGTGGAGGATCAGGACGCGCGGCGTGCGAATCTTCTCGCCGGGGTGCAGCGTGAGTTGGACGCGCTCCATGCCCGCCGAGAGGTGCAGGGCCTTCTCGTCACGGTTCAGCCGCGCCATCCACTGGCCCGACCAGCCGACGGCAAGGACCATCCCTCCGCCGTCGCGCTGGATGTTCATGAACGGCAGCACGCCGTTGGATGACCGCCCGCCGGCCGGTGCAAGTAACATGTCGCCGCCCGGGGCGATCGAGTCCGTCTGAGGCAGAAAATCATCTATCCGGCAACTGCTTCCCTTCGCGTGGTGCAGCCGCACCCGCTCGGCCGCGGGGATGGCCACGGCCGCGTCCAGCGCCAGGATGTCCTCCAGGATGGGTGTGGGCTCCGGGCCCTGATTCTCGAATTCGACAACCCAATCGACGGCGGGGAAGTCGTCGAGCCGCCGAACGTGAGCAAGCACGTTCAGTCCACCGCCCGCTTCGGCGTATGCGATGTGTTCGATCTTTCCGCCAGGCGTGGTCTCGACGGAACGGGTCTGCTGCCATTTCACAAGGAACTCATCGGAGCTTCGCCCGCCATAGCGAAACGAGAATTTTTCGCGGTCGAGGACCGCCGGCCAGCGTTCTTTTGGTGTCATTGATATGCTCCCATGACTAAATGCCGAGTGCTTCGAGTGCATTCATGTCTTCGTCGGTAACTGCGGGATACGAGAATATCACAATGCCTTGCGCGCCTTCTTTGAGCACGCTTTTCGTTTGGTCGATGAGCGTTTGCGTGGAGGTAGTCGAGTCGGCGCTCCGTTTTCCGAGGCCCTCCCACACGGGGCAATGGCCTTTTACTGAGGCAACATGATTCACCGTGCGCCTGGCGGCCATCTCGGTGCTGTTTGTGTAGTTCATGGGGTTGTATCCGGAATATGTCCTATCCACCCCGCCCTAAAGGACGGGGCTAGGCGTCTGTCGCATCCGCCATCGGGCGGATACGCCGGACGTGAAGCCCGCTGAAGCGGGCTGAAGAGCGAGGATCAACCAACGCTACGACGGCCCGCGCCAGCGCACGAAGCGCTCTGTAGCCCGCTTCAGCGGGCTTTGCGGCCGGCCGCCAGGCCGGGCGTTTAGCCCCGTTCTTTAGGGCGGGGCTTCTTCGCTCTGTACATTCGGCGCCAAAGATCACTTGCTGTCACCTCCCGCCCGCACGCGCGTTGCTATTCTTCGTTGGCGGCGGCGCGTTTTTTCTCGAGAAGGCGATTGGATTTGTCGTTGAGCGTGGCGAGGGCTTCGTCAACGGAATGCGTTCCCGACACCACGGCCAGCTCGGCGTCTTCGATGTAATTTCGGATTTCCTGCCATCCGTCGACGGTGGGCTCGTTGACCGCATTTTGCAGGGCCTCGAGCGGCTCGAGCGCACGGGGAGTGTCCTTGAAGAATTGCTTCAGAACAGCCGTTTCGACGGCCGATTTGCGCACGGGCAGATAGCCGGACTTCGATGCCCATTCTGCCGTCACGGCTGTCGATGTGAAATACTTGATGAACTCCCACGCTCCCCTCTGCACCTCGGGGGTAGTTTTGAGCATGCAGATGTTGGCGCCGAACATCACCGTTACCGGCTTGCACTCGTCGGCGTGGGGTATGATGCTGACGCCCCATTCGGCGTGCTGCCTGCCCGCCTGTGCGAGTTCCTTCACCTGGATATCGAGGTAGGCGCGAGTGGTGCTGGATCGAATGACAAACGTCGCCCGGTCGTTGGCGAGATCCACCTTGTCGTCGGTCGTTCCCTTGGAGATCCGATAGGCCAGGCCTTCGTCGATCATCATTTTCAGAAGGCCAAATACGTTGCGGGCCGCCTGGTCGTTGAAGAGCGTTTGCGTTGCCGTATCGTTGACCACGTCGCCGCAGAAGCTGTAGATCATCGCGTCGATTGTTGATGCATCGATGCTGAGTGCATATCCGCGCTGCTTGCCGCCCTTTTTCTTCACGGCGCGGCAGATCGTCACGAATTCGGCCCACGTTTTCGGCGGCGCCTCAAAGCCCAGCTCGCGCAGCAGGCCCCTGTTGTAATACATCATCAAGATGCTCTTGGTAAACGGAAAAGACAGGAGCTTGTTGTCGTAATGCTTGAAGCGATTGGCCGTGATGAACTGCGGGTGGACGTCGGCCAGTGATTCTGCAGAGAGGCCGTATTCCGGGTGGTTGAGGTATTCGTCGAGGTCGACAACGGCGTCCGCCTGGTAGTACCTGGCAACCATGCTCTGGTAAGCCACGGCGAGGGCGGGCGGCTCGTCCGCGCGGATGGCGACGACCATCTTGCGGTATATCTGATCGTACCCGGCCAGGTACTGCGGCACCACGCGGTACTGCGGATGCGAATCGTTGAAGTCGGCGATGATCTTGTCCAGCGCCACCTGGTTCACGCCGCGTTGGGTGTGCCAGAAGGTGATGGTCGTGCGGCCGTCGTCGTTGCCGCAGCCGACGACAAATGCAAGAAAGAGAAGAACAGACGATGAGAGTTTCATGGCAACTGGGTCCTTGCTGAATTGATCGAAGGCGGACATGGTAGAGCCGGGCCGGCGGCTCGGTACGTGTTGAACGTGCCTTTGCATTTCACCCCTACGTCCTGAAGCGGCCCCCACTGGCCTTGCGCCAGTGGAGCCAAGGCTTTTGCACTACACAGACGCATAAGAGACCCCCACCCCCGGCCGCCGCACGGCCATTGGGCCGTGCCGTTGCCTGCACCGTGCAGGCAACGTGGCCTCTCCTCCGCATCCCCTTGTGGCGGATGCGGAGGAGAGGCCGGCGGCCGGGGGTGGGCGGGCGGGGTGAGGCCGCTTGGTAGTGCAGAGGCATCGCTCCACCGGCGCGAGGCCGATGGGGGCGTCTTTCGCCGGGACGTGTCATTACGCGCCACGCCAAACACATACGATAGCCCGTGTCTGAGACGCCCCACCGGGGCGTCTCTACATCGCCCATCAGCGATTGATGAATTACATTGGGCCTCGAGTTTCATTCTGACGGCGTAATGCATTCTGCGTTTCTTCAGCCTTTCAGGCCCGCCCCGGAAACTCCTTCGATAAACCTTCGTTGCGCGAACAAGTAGAGGATGATAACAGGCGCCGTCACGAACGCCGACGCTGCCATCAGGTAGTTCATGTGTGTCTGTTCTTCCTCGAGGAATGTGGTGAGGCCCACCTGGACGACATACATTTTCCAGTCGTCGGTGACGATCAGCGGCCACAATAGTGAATTCCAACTGCCCAGGAACGCGAAAATGCCTACGGTTATCAGGGCGGGCCTGACCATGGGCACGGCTATCCGCCAGATGAACTGCCACTCGCCGCAGCCGTCGATCCGGGCGGCGTCGTGGTAGTCGCTGGGCAGCGACTGAAAAAACTGCCGCAGCAGGAAAATGGAAAACGCACTGGCAGCCCAGGGCAATATCAGCGCTGGGTACGTGCTTCGCAGGCCGAGCCGCTGGATGAGCAGCGAGTTTGGGATGAGGATCACCTCGAAAGGTATCATCATCGTGGCAATGACAATCGTAAAGATGATGTCTTTGCCCTTGAACTGCATCCGCGCGAAGGTGTAGCCGGCGAGGATCGACGTGACGAGAACGCAAGCGGTTACAGCCGCCGACACGATGATGGTGTTGAGAAAATACCGTGCGAAGGGGGCTGCATTGAAGGCCTCGACATAGTTGCCGAACTGCGGCACCGAGGGCACAATCGTTACGGGCACCGTTTGCGTTTCGACGTTTTGCATCAGCGACGTGGAGATCAGCCACAGAAATGGGAACGCCATCGCCAGCGCCCCGAGCAGGAGGATTGTGTGGCTGATGAGTTTCTTCCAGCGCATGTGGCTTGTGCGTCCGGTTCCGTGCGTTTGCGTTATTGCGAGGCGACCGCCTCGGCCAGTGCTTCGCCGAGCTTGCGGCAGTCGTCTGCGTCGCCGGCCGATGGCGCACCCACGGACATCACTCCGGGGCACACTTCCTTCAGGCCTATCGACGACGCCAACCTGTCGATGCTCTCCAGCACTTTCGCCCCGCCGCCGTGCGATCCGAACGACACGTAAGGCTTGCCGCTCAGCTTGCTCTTGTGCTGAAGCGCTCGATCGAAGAACGTCTTCAGCTCGCCGGCCATGTAGCTGTAGTAGTCGGGCGAGCCCAGTGCGAAGCCGTCCGCCTCCGCGATTTCGGCCACGTCGACGGCTTCAGCCCGATGCGCCTCCACCTCGATGCCGGGCCTGGTGGCGCCTTCCGCGATTAGCAGCGCCATCTTCTCGGTGTTACCTGTTCCCGAATGATACACGATCGCTATTTTCGCCATGACTGGCTCCTTAATAATGTACTCGACGGCCGAGAATCCTTATCTGAAACATCGTAAGGCACAGTATTATCAAAAGAAGAATGAATGCAATGGCCGAGCCGTAGCCGGTTTCGCCGGCAACGTAGAATCTCGAGAAAATGAAAACGGTAACGTTGCGCGCTTGGGCCATCGGGCGCTCGCCGATCATTACGTATATCTGGTTGAAGGCCTGAAAAGCCTTGATGGTCGATATGATCATAAGAAAGAATATCGTGGGGCCCAGCATTGGGATCGTTACGTGACGGGCCATCTTCCAGCCGCGTGCGCCGTCGATGCTTGCGGCCTCGTGCACCTCGGAAGGGATCGCCGAGAGCCCGGCGAGGAAGATGACGATGTTGAAGCCGAGCGCATGCCATATCGAGAACAGTATCACGCAGAAAAGCGCAACGCTGGGGCCGGGCCAGTCGAGGTCGAGGCCGACCAGCCCGCCGAACACCTTGAAGATGCTATTGGGCTCCTGCACCCAGCCCACGGTGTCTAATCCAAGCGCCGCCAGGGCGGTGTTGGCCAGGCCGCGCGTGTCGGGATGAAAAATCCACCGCCACACGGCCGCAGCCGCTACGGTCGAGGTCACATACGGCAGGAAATATATCGTGCGGTAGAAACCCCGCGCGCGAAGCTTCTGAAAAAGCAGGCACGCAATGATGTAAGATAAAATCAATCCTGCGGGAACTGTGCCGATTACATAATAGATGGTCACGAGCAGCGAGTGGTGAAACTCGGTGTCCGTCAGGGCGCGGTAGTAATTGCCAAGCCCCACAAAGCGCTCGAACACTATCCCGAAGCGGCACAAACTCACACCAAAGCCATACACCAACGGGAAAATGCTGAACATCCCGAGCAGCACCGCGGCCGGCAGCAGATAGAGGTACGGGCGAATCCTGTCCCGTTTTGTTCCAGGGGCCATACGAGGAATTGTCCTTATAACCGAGCGAATCTCCCACCTTCGGCCGGGTAACATGTTATCACCTTGCGGCTGAATGTTCAAGCGAAAAGAATGATGGTAACGTCCCAAGAGTGGATTTAGGTACTACAAAAGGTTTGAGAAATGATTCTGCTACCAATGATTCTGCCTGTCCTTCTGCTCCTGGACACGTCCTTTTCGCCTGCAGAATCATTTACAGCAGAATGATTTGCAGCAGAATCATGGAGATGTTGCACAAGAACGCAAACTTGGATAAAACGACTGTGGCAGTCAATTCATAACGCGTATGAGGGTACAGATGCCATGAAGGTAGCCACGTTCGATATGCAAATGTCCGTACCAGGCACGCAGCACGTTGTGGAGGGCGGCGTGCTTCGGATATTCTCCGACGCACACGAAGTTGGCCGGCTTTCACTCGTGCCTGTCATTGACGGCAAAGCGCTCGAGATCACCTCGTGGGAGAGCAAAGACCGACAGATCGTGGGCCACACACGCTCCGGCGGGTCGGTGCACGTCGCCGGCAAAGGCGATTACCTCGCTTACTGGGTCGAAGGCAATTTCAACACGGTTGAGTCGGTGAGCTACTTCTCGGGCTCCACGCTGCAAGCCGATTGCTGCCACGGCTTTGTTTCCGACTGGGCCGACAGGGCTTTCGAAATGACGGAGGAAATCGACATCGTGGCCTCCAGCTCGGCGCCACCGGCTGCAGTTGTGGGCCTTGCGCAGCGACGGCGCGGCCACACGAGCTGGACGACCACCCCTGCGCCGCGCAGCATCGCTTTCCGCTCGGGCAACAAATGGTGGGGAATATGCATACCCGGCGCGCTGCCGGTGGGAGAAACGCACATACGGCTGCGGCCCGGAAGGTTCTCCATCGATCTGTGCCATTACGTGGCATCCAACACACGCGGCAATCTGCCCACAGCGTTCATAGCCACCGACCTCGAGAGCCCCTACGACCTCCTCGACGTCGACGTGCAGCTCTGCCGTGAGCGAAAGGAACTCGGCGGGCGCAAGACACACCGCGCGTGGTGGTCCAAGCCCATATTCTGCACATGGGGCGAGCAGGTGCGCGCCGCCAACGTCGACAAAGCGCCACTGACCGCCGACAACGTGCGCCGGTGGGTCAAGCTCCTGCGCGACAAAACAGGCGTGGGCGATTTTACCGTTGCAATAGACCTGCCGTGGTTCGACCTCTACGGCGATTTCCAGGCGAGCCGGGCACGTTTCGGCGGAACCGACGGCATGCGAAACCTCATCGACGAACTGCACCACGCCGGGCACCGCGTGCTGCTGTGGTACACGCCGTTCAAGATCGATTTCGACTCCGACACGGCGATCACCCAGCCCGATTGCCTGCTGCAGGACATCACCGGCATCCCTATCAGGCTCGATACGAAGAGCGGCTGCCGCGACTACACATCGGCCGTGGCCCGCAACACGATGCTCAACGATCTTCGTTACATTCTCTCCGATGCCGAGCGCTGCCTGGGCGCCGACGGCCTGAAGCTCGACCTAACGCACCAATGCCCCGACCTGGCCACCTGCCGCCTGAAGAACGCACGCTGGGGCGCGGGCGACGAACACTGGGCCAGCCTGCTGCGGCACATCCACGAAGACGCCCACCGGTTCAAGCCCGACTGCCTGGTCACGTCCAGCGGAATGGTGCCCTATCTTGACAAGCACACCGACATGGCCCGGCTGTGCCACTTGCTCGATCACGACGTCGCAAAGTGGTTCAAGCGTGCGCGGATCGGCCTGCGGCTCATGCCGGGCACCGTCATCGGGGCCGGCGGCTGGGCGATGACTCAAAGAAAATACCCCGCATGGTGGATGACCTCGCCGGTGTTCGCCGTGCCGATGCTGTATCACGCTACGATGTTCGACGGCGGCCGAAAAATCAGCCGCTCCGACTACCGCCGCCTGAGCGCCACCTGGCACGTTTATGCCAATGCACCCATCGAGCCCGACATGGAGATTGTTGTCGAGCCCGAAACCGACACCTTCTACCGGAAGTACACGAAGGGCCCCCTGGCAGGGAGCTATGCGGCGATCAGTTTCGAACGGACTTGCCTCGCCTCGTTCTCGCCGGGGTGCGCGCGCGTGACCGCCGTCCGCGAAACTGAGATCGACCTGCCCGTGCCGAAAACACCCCGCACGCTCGAGGCAGTACGCCACGACGGCACACGCGAAGCCAGACAGATTATCTCCAAAGGCAAGCACGTGTTGCTCACCGTGCCCGACGCAGCCACCGAGGTTAAATACCTCGAACTTACCTTTTGAGTTCGACCTGACATTTGCTACAATACACCCGCGTTCTTTCGCGGCCGTGCATTGTAGCACAAATGTTTCAGGAGTATCGTTATGAGCAAATGGGAATGCACTGTATGTGGATACATCTACGATCCCGAGGTCGGCGACCCCGTAGAAGGAATAGAAGCAGGCACCCCGTTCGAAAGCCTGCCCGACGATTGGGTCTGCCCCGAATGCGGCGCAACCAAGGACCTCTTTGAGAAGATCGAAGACTGACCCAACGCCTTGCAGCATCCGGGGCCTGAAAACAATGACCGGCGGCCCCTGGCTTTCTCGGCCCGCGTCACATCTTCCGCACCTTCATCACTGCGTGGATCGGATCGCGAACAAGCTCGACGTCCGACGGCAGCGCCTTGCCTTCTTCGAAGATCACAACCGTGTTGCGGCGGAAAAGCCAAGGCTTCGGGAGGTAGTAATCGCGCTGGGCGCCCGTCATCCAATAGCGGCCCATGTTGCGGCCGTTCACCCAAATCACACCCTTGGTCATGCCGTCCATTCGCAGCAGCATGGGCCGATCTGCGGCCGCCAGCTCGGCGTCGTCCAGCTCAAACTCGCCGCGGTACCAGTTGAGCCGCCCCTCCGGCTTGCGGGGCATTCTCTTCCACGTGCCGCCGCCGTCCGGCCAGCCTGCGGCCTCTCCGCCAAGCAGCCCGCGAAACCGCCAGCCGATCACCTTCCGCCGAGGGTCCCACCCGAGGATCACTTCGTCGAAGATCCCTTTTCTGTCGGTTTCCATCGGGCGCTCGATCTGCCAGCGCCCCCTTATGTGGCCAAGGTTCTCGGTGAGCACTGATATTACGTTGCGGCCCTTTGTCAGGCGAATGCCCAACGTTGCGGTCGGATCGCAAAGCCGGTTCTCGGGCGGGGCGTCGACGGTGCCGATCTCGCGCCCTTCAACAAACACAATGGCTCGATCGCCGATGCCCTTGAAGCAGATTGTCGTCGTTTCGGAAGCGTCGGAGTAAACGGCCGCGCGGTACCAGCCATAGCCGCTGTAGTCTTGCAGGAACACGCGATTGGTGGGCATTCCCATCTCGATCCAGCGCGAGTCGTCGAAATCAGGACCGATCTCGCCGCCGCCCTTGCGCCAGGCCCAGCTCTTGATTCGCGGCAGCGACATCGCTTGCGTCGATTTCTTCTGCTTCCTCGAAACGTCGCCCGGGGCCACGCGGACGATCTCGCCTTCGTCGCCGCGATACTCGAGCATCAGCGCCTTGTTGCGCTCTCGAACGAAGTAAGCGCCGACCACAATGCCTTTCTCGGTCACAAATGTCTTCGCGAGCATTTCTTCGCTGAGGAAGACCAGCTTGAACTCCTTCTGGCCCAGGCCGAACGTTTCCACGCGCGGCGCGTCGGCGGGTATCCTGACATCGAACGTGAGCTTCCCATCGGACCATTCGGCCGGCGAATCCTCTGGCAGCGACGGGGCAGACTTCAGCTCGAGCGCCACGTGCGGTGCCTCGTTGTGGCGACCGTAGAGCACCATCACACGCTCGCGGCCGTACTTCCGAATAGTAAACACGGCGCCCGTGGTGCAGGCCAGGCGCACGCCGTCTTCCCACTGCCAGCCGATCACCACCGGACGGATTGATCGAGGCGCCAAGGGCACGGGTGGCAGCGTCTCGCCGCCGACAGTCAGCTTCGCCTCAACTTTTCGATCGCCGGTGTTCTCGAGAAAGGCTACCGCGCCGTTCTCCGACGCGCGCAACGTCACCTGAGCCCCATTGACGGCGACGGCATATTCAGGCCCGTGTTCTTCATCGGCGTTGCAGAGCACGTCCTTGAGGGCCTGTGCGAAATAGGCAACCTTTCGGCTGGCGTGATACTTGGGCGTGAGGCCGCCGACTTCCGAGAGCTGGGCGTCGTAGTCGTAGCTGGTGGTTTGGAGGTACATCGTCGAGTACCCGAAGTTTGTGCCTCCGTGCCACATGTAATAGTTGTATCCGGCGGCGCCGCCTGCCAGCATTCGCCACGTTTCGCGCTCGACCTCCGCGGCGTCGCGTGTCACTTTGCTCTTGTCGCTCCATAGAGTATACCAGGCGGTCCAGAATTCGGTGCTGTGGACCGGCACGTCGGGCTGCTTCTGCCGCAGCTTCTCGATCTGCTGGGAGGGGTTCGAGCTGTTGATGCACTCGATTGTGCCGTCGGCGTGTCCGGCGCACGTTATGAGCGGCACGTCGATGCGCAACCGTCGGACAAGATTTCGAAGATGCATCATGTAAAGACCGGCGTCGTCGGGCAGGGCGAGGTCCAGCTCGTTTTCGATCTGCATCAGGATCACGCGGCCGCCGCGCGTTACCTGGTGCCTGGCGAAAATCGGGATGAGCTGCTCGAACCACCGATCGACGAACCGCAGGTACACCGGGTCGCACGTGCGCAGCTTGATTCCGCCGTGGTTCATCAGCCAGGTCGGCAGCCCGCCGAAATCCCACTCGGCGCAAATATACGGACCGGGCCGCGCCACAACGTAAAGCCCCTCGTCCTTGCACAATCGAAGGAAATGATCCAAGTCGCGCTCGCCGCCAAAATCGAAGTTTCCCTCGTGATACTCGTGGAAGTTCCACGCCACGTAAATCTGAATCGTATTGAGGCCGGCGTGCCTGGCCTTGTAAAGCCGATCTTGCCACAGCTTGCGCGGCACCCTGAAATAATGTATGGAGCCCGACGTCAAGAACTCTCGCTTGCCGTCGATCATGAAACTCTTTGCGTCGTACGAAATTCCCTTTCGCATAGTCTCCTCTGCATTCTGGTGATTGATCCGACTTTGCCGGTCAGGGCCAATCAGGCAACGAATCGACAGGAAAAGTTTTCACTACATGTCTGTCATTTGCAGTTCTCGGGCAATTAGTCTGAGCCGAAGTTGTTCGACCCTCTGCAGCCCGCTTTAGCGG
>JABMSA010000717.1 GCA_013202185.1 Planctomycetota bacterium | reverse complement strand
GCCCGTCTCTACAATGCCATCGCCGAGCGCCCTGCAGATTAGAAGAGGCAAGGGCGTCCGGCGGGCGGGCACCCCTGATTTGCGGATCGTACGCAGAGCAGGCTCTTGGGCGTCAGCTTTTTCTGGCGGCTTCGAGCTTTGCCTGTGCCTTGGCAATGATTTGCTTCTGGACGAGCGCGGGCACGGGGTCGTAGTGCGAGAATTCGATGCTGTAGCTTCCTTCGCCGGCGGTCATCGAGCGCAGGTCGGTGGAGTATGTTGCTATCTCGCTGAGTGGCGCCTGGGCTCGGATCGTCTGGAGGTCGCCCATTGTCTCGACGTCTTGCACGCGTCCGCGCCGGCCGTTGAGATCGCTTGTGATATCGCCTATGTATTTGCTCGGCACTGTGACCTCGATGTTGACAATAGGTTCGAGCAGCACTGGTTTGGCGTCCTTGAAGGCTTGTTGGAAGGCATTGCGCGTGGCGGTCTTGAACGCCTGCTCGGACGAGTCGACCGAGTGAAATGAGCCATCGTAGAGGGCCACGGACAGGTCCTCTACCGGGTATCCGGCGATGACTCCCTGCTGCATTACTTCTCGGCATCCTTTTTCGACTGCCGGGATGAACTGGTTTGGCACCGTCCCGCCGACGATCTCGTCGAGGAATTCGAACCCTTCGCCGCGCTCGCGCGGATCGAGGCGCAGGTACACCTCGCCAAACTGCCCCCGCCCGCCCGTTTGCTTCTTGTGGCGGTACTGGGCTTGGGCCGTGGTGGTAATTGTTTCCTTGTATGCGATGTCGGGCACCTTGGTTGTTACTTCGATGTCGAACCGCCGCTTGAGCCGGTTGAGCATCACGTCGAGGTGGAGGCTGCTCATGCCCGTGGCGATCAGCTCGCGTGTCACGTTGTCGCGCCGGACAATGAATGTGGTGTCTTCGCCGGCAACTTTTGCGATGCCGCCGCTGAGCTTCTGCTCGTCGCCACGGCTTTTCGGCTGGATGGCGAGGGCCACCATCGGGGCGGGGAATTGTATTTCGGGAAACCTGATGGGCCTCGAGTCGGCGCAGAGGGTGTCGCTTACCTCGACGTCTTCGAGCTTCGCCGCGCAGAGGATGTCGCCGGGGCCGGCCGACTGCACAGCCTCCTGCTCTTTGCCCTGCATGCGGTATAGATTGGCCAGGCGCTCCTTCTTGTTGGTGCGCGGATTGAGCGCCACCGAGTCGGTCGTGGCCGAGCCCGAGATGACGCGGAAGAAGTTCATCTTTCCGACGAAAGGATCGGTCATCGATTTGAATACGAGCGCGGCGAACTCGGGGTCGGACGCCTTGACGGTGATTTCTTCGCCTTCCTCGCCTTTCACCGGTACGGCTGTTCGTTCGGTTGTCTCGGGCGAAGGAAAGAAGCCGGCAATAGCGTTGAGGATAGTGTCGATGCCGATGTCCTTCGATACGGACGTGCAGAAGACCGGCACAACGGTTCCCGAGCTGAACGCGGGGCCGAGTGTCTTGAGAAGCTTTTCTTCGCTGATTTCTTCGCCCTCGAGGTAGCGCATCATCAGGTCCTCGTCGGCTTCGATGATTGCCTCCATCAAGGACTCGTGTGTCGCCCGGGCTTCGTCTGCCAGGTCCGCCGGTACGTCGTCGGGGAGGCGGAGCGTTTCCACGACTCCGCTGAAGGTGCCCGCCTGGCCGATCGGCAGCACAAACGGCACGCATTGCTGGCCGAAGATCTCCTTGATCTGGTCGAGCGCTTTCGGGAAGTCGGAGTTCTCAACGTCCATCTTCGTGATCACAAACGCCCGCGCAAGGTTGTTCGTTTCCGCGTAGCCCCACGCCTTGCGGGTGTTCAGCTCCACACCTTTGATGGCCGACACCGTTATGAGGGTGCTTTCGACGGCGGGAAACGAGGAAATCATGCCGCTGATGAAATCCGGATAGCCGGGTGTGTCTATGGCCTGAATTTCCTTGTCTTTCCAGGTGCAGTGCACGAGGGCGGCATCTATGGTGAATTTTCTTTCCTGCTCTTCAACGTCGTAGTCGGCGATGCTGGTGTTGTCGTTGACGTCGCCCAGGCGCTTTGTTGCGCCGGCCTTGAACAGCATTGCTTCTACCAGCGATGTCTTGCCGGAGCCGGCATGGCCCGACGTCGCAAGGTTTCGGATATTTGCCATTTCTTTCGCCACGTATTCGCCTCCGCGATTATTCTCGGTTTCGCTCGATCAGATTTTGCCGACAAAACATGAATTATAACAGAATCCTTTGTTCCTTATCAAGAAAAAACACACCATGGAATGCCCCCACTTGAGGGTGTGTAGTCTATCTATGGGCGCCGGCACCATAAGCGCACCTGAGAGCACGCCCCCGGTGGGCTTGCCCCGCCGGAG
>JABMSA010000007.1 GCA_013202185.1 Planctomycetota bacterium | reverse complement strand
GTGTTGACCTCTGGTTATACTTGTTTCGGGGCGTTGATTCTTGGCAAACAATACCACATGGGCGGGTGGTTTTCAAGTGGCGGAGGGATGACCTGCGCAGCGCAGAAGCCCGGCCGGCACAGATTCTCGCGTTACAGATAATCCGCTCGCCGGCAGACAAACCAGCGGGCAAAGCAACGCACCTTGATTCGGAAAAGAACCAGACCCTCTCAGCTCTTCTCTCTTATCCGTGCCCTCCGTGGTCAATCTGTCTTTGCTGCTCTCTTCAGGGCCTTGATTTTGCAGCGACGGTGTGCTAAAGTAAGCGACATATTACGGAAAACACGGAGAAGAAAGAAGGATTAGAGATGGGTTCAGAGAAGAACAGAGGAATTGAGGCCAGGCCTCACATGCACGGAGGACAATCCGAATCATTGTACCCAAATCCTCCGGCCTCTACTCTCTCTGCCTTTCCTCTCCGTGTCCTCCGTGGTTAGTTTCTTGAACGAAAGGAGACCGAATCTTGAGCGATCCGAAACCGACGCAGGCACAACACGACTGGATGCAACTGGGATACGGCATGTTCATTCACTTCGGGCCGAATACCCTCACCAGTGAGGCCTGGGGCGATGGAAAGTTTCCCGCCGAAAAGCTCGACTTCCCGAAGCTCGACGTGGCACAGTGGGCAGGCACGGCCGCCGAAGCCGGAATGAAATATGCCGTCCTCACATCGAAGCACCACGATGGCCTGTGCCTCTGGCCGAGCAAGTACACGGACTACTGCGTCAAAAACTCGCCGTCGAAAACGGACATCGTGGCGCTGTTCGTCGAGGAGTTCCGAAAGGCCGGCCTCAAGGTGGGCCTCTACTACTCGCTGCTCGACAAAAACTATCCGCAGTTCGAAGACGACGACGCAAACGCCGAATACATGCAAAACCAGGCCACCGAACTGCTCACCAACTACGGCGAAATCCTCCAGCTCTGGTTCGACGGCGGATGGGACAAGGAACACCCCACGGGCGACTGGCCGTTCGACCCCGCGTGGAAGGACGATCCCCGCTCCGGATACAGTCCCGGCACCAGATGGCAATGGAAAGAGCTATACCAACTGATCCGCCGCCTGCAGCCCAACTGCCTCGTCTTCAACAACTCGAGCAGCGACCGGCCGGGCACCCCGCGTTACTTCCCGATCGACGCCCGCACGGCCGAGCACTTCGATTTCCTCTACGAGGGGCGGATCGTGCCGGTCATCACCGATCCCATCTGGGAAAACGACGAGGGCGAGAAGGTCTACCTGCCGCTGGAGTACTGTGCGAGCCTCAACCAGGGTTGGTTCTGGCGAGAGAAAGGTTACCTGCACCCGTCGGTGGCAACGATCTGCGGATGGTATCGCACCGCCCGCGCCACCGAGGCCAACCTACTGCTGAACGTCGGCCCCAGCGCACAGGGCCTGATGCCGGATTACAACCGCGAGTACCTGACCCGCGCCGCGAACGAACTGGGACTGTGAAGGAAGGCTGTCGGGATGTGTGTCGATGATTAAGGATTAAATGCCAATCTGGGGGAAACCTTTCTGAAAAAAGGTTTCCCCCAGACCCCTTTCCAAAGACTTTTTCGCCGTGCCGGCGGGAGCCGTCACGTCTGCTTTAAGAGGAAGTTGCACAGTTGCGTCCGGCCTGGCGCCGTGCCAAAAGGAGAACACCCCATGCTCCCAAGAGACCGAGTGATAGCCGCCCTCGAGCATCGCGAAGCCGATCGCGTGCCGTGGGGCGAGCATTCCATCGACTATAACGTATACGAAGACATCCTCGGCCGGCCGACATTCGTCCAGGCCAAGATGAAGGAAACCCAGGCGATGTGGGACGGCCGCCGCGACGAGGTCGTCGAATCCTACAAGCGCGACCGGGTCGATCTCATCCGCGCACTCGAGATGGACATCGTGTTCGTCTCGCCGGTGCCGCCCAAGGGCTACCGCCCCAAGGCGATGGAAAAGATCGACGACGCTACCTACCGCGACGAGCAGGGCAGCATCTTTCGCGTGTCGGCCACCACCCACGACCTGATGCCGTACAAGATGAACACGCAAAACTACCGGCCGCCGACGCTCGAGAGCCTGCAGGAGCAGATCGAAAAGGTCGACGAGGCACTCGCCGGCGGGCCCGCCGGTGATGTCAACGACTCCTGCTGGGAGCTGCTGCATCACGTTGTCAAGGAGATGAAAGACACCCACTTCATCATGCTCCTCTGCGGCGACCTGGAGTTCCCGCGGTTCGGCGCCACCGAAGAAGAAGGCTGGATGAACCTGCTGCTCGAACCCGAAATCTGCAAGAAGATTGCCGAGCTGCGCGGCAAGCAACTGATTCGCGACGTTCGCTTCCACGCCAAGCTCGGCGTCGACGGCATCATGCCCGCCGGCGATCTCGGCAGCAGTACCGGCCTGATGGCAAGCCCGGCAATCTATCGCGAAATGGTCTATCCCCAGCACAAGGCGCACGTGGCGGAGGCGCATCGCCTTGGCCTGTACGCGCTCAAGCATTGCTGCGGGCACGTGTGGCCGATCATCGACGAACTGGCGGAAGTATACGACGCCTACGAGGGCATCCAGGGCACCGCGGGTATGGACATCGGCAAGCTCAAGGAGCGCGTGGGCGACAGGCTCTGCCTCTGGGGCGGCATCTGGCACGAGCACATCATCCTGGGTACGACCGAAGACATCCGCGCCGACGCACGCTACGCCTTCGAACACGCCGCGCCGGGCGGAGGATTCATCATGGGCTCCACGCACTCGCTGGCCGTCGATGCCAAGCCCGAGAATATACTCGAGATGAAACGCTGCCGCGACGAATGGGGCGCATACCCCATCAATCCGGCGACCTTTGGCGCCTGATGCGCCTGCAAGATCAAACATTTGTGAAAGGAGGTGCGGCGGAAAACGTTTTCCGAAAAGTTTAGTAACGTCCCAAAAGTGGTTGCGGTCAGTTTCTTCCATTACTGATCCGACACTT
>JABMSA010000716.1 GCA_013202185.1 Planctomycetota bacterium | reverse complement strand
TTTAACAGACCACCACACAGCCGACGGGAGAATTGCCCTTTGCAGAAGGCAATAGTTCGGGACCGTCAGACGTCGCCATGCCCGTATTACTTGGCCCGAGTTCAATTCCGGTTCCGTGTGTTCCGTGGGCGGTACTTCTTCACACATTATTGTTGGTACCGGTCGCTGTGACTCACAATTAGAGCGGTCCGACTTCAAGAGGCGTGGGAACGCCTTTTACCGCCGTCAAAGGATTGCTCATCGCCTTTCAGAGGCCGCCAGTATGTGGTCACTCAATACTGCGCCATTCCTGCAATTCCAAACGTATTCGCGAGCAGAGATCCGGTACACACGCAAGCGAGGGCGCTATTATCCATGGTTGGCAGTTGTTGTCAAGGAGAAAATGGGGAAGGTGCGACGGTTACGAAGAGGGTTGCGACCGGGGACCCGAAGAACCAAGCCGGCAACGCCAACAGCGCAGGGCGGCTCCTATTCCGAAGACTTCTCGGACGACAAGTACCTGAAGGATGCCGTGGAGGCCAGGAACGTCAAGCGCTGCGGCACCGTGCTGTCGGCTTCTTCAGGCGGCGCCGGCGCGGCCAACGCCTACGTGGTTTACGACCTGGAGAAGCTGCTCAAGCCGCAGCCGCTGGGCCGCAAGCGGCATCTCATCCACGAGGGTGCCTGCAACGGTTCCGATCACCAGCGCGGCGTCCACTGGCGGCAAAGCGACCACGGCAAGAACTGGCAAGTGCTTTCCGTCAACGAGTTCGGCAAGAAGATCGAGCTGACAAAGCGGTTCCTGAAAGTCGGCATGATGTGGATTCAGGCCAGAAGTTATCACTACGGATACCTGGACGGTTTCACGGTCGTTCAGTAACTCGAAGTAACCGGGCTTGGGACAATCAGAAGGGCGAATGTGAGCACCTGATTGATTATTCGCTCAAGCAGGGCGACGATGTCGGCTGCGGATCTCGACCGTATGTCCGGGTGTGTCATGCGGCAGTGTCGGCGTCCTCCTTGCCCGTCCACCGCGGACGCGCGCGGCGTGCCGATCCTCACTCAACTCGGTATGATGGAAGTAGCAGTGAACTTGGCCGTGCAAGGAAGGTGCCTTGCACCGTCCCCCATCCTGTAGAACGTGTTGACATTGCATATAAGACCTCCTTTCATTACCGTGCAAGGGGCGTAGGAGGACACCCTCGCGTGAAGCATCCCTTTCAGGGAAGTTCACGCTCCTTCTCAGTCGCCTTCACCATTGCCACGATTCCAGCCCGCACCGATTCCGGCAGGTCAGGGAGCCCCTGAGCCACCTTGCTCAGCTCCGGCGTCAGCGACCTCCACAGGTCCATCGCTTCTCGTTGCTGTTCGGACAGTTCTGCACCAATGCAAGTGCAGCGCTTCTCGGCGGCGTCGTCAGAGAGTTGCACGCTATTTGCACACTTGGCGTGCAAAACAGCGTCTTTTCCGTGTGTGGAAGGTGTGAGGGACTTGTCGGAACGTGCCTCTTCAGCCTGTTCGCAACTTGTTGGTATTGTTGGATTTTGTGGGAAAGATGTGCAGGGTTTGTTATTACCCTGC
The DNA here is from genome assembly GCA_013202185.1 of Planctomycetota bacterium. Classification (GTDB taxonomy): domain Bacteria; phylum Planctomycetota; class PUPC01; order JABMSA01; family JABMSA01; genus JABMSA01. Next base: position 1,610 of record JABMSA010000716.1, on the reverse strand, counting down.
ACACTATGCTTCTGGCGGAGAGTGAGGGATTCGATCTGCCCGCTTTCTGTAAGTTATGCAAAGCGCTGGGGTTACGACTTAAGTCTGGAAACGACAAGGACTTCCAGCGTCTCGTTGATATGCTGTTCCTACACGATTTTTTACTGTCTCGGTATGCGTTTTGAGGGCATTTTGAGGGCAACAGCCCTTGGCACACTGTACGTCCGATGACCATCTCAGGAACAGCGATGACCGATGATGACAGCCCCAGAGACGCCGACGATCTAAGAGACGATTGCAGACCTTCGGACAGCGATTCGGACTGGTCGGATCCCGATCTTGCGCGCGTCGCAACAGCGTGGCCGAGATTGCCGCCCGCAATCAAGAGAGCTATCTTGGCCTTGCTCGAGGTGGATCAATGATCAACGAGGACGGCGCGGTAGCCCGTCGTAGACATTCTGTTGGCGAGTTCTGGAAGCCAACGTGGAAGGAGCAGAAGACTAAATGTGCTCAGACGCGCCGAGCCACTTGTCATCCGGGGTCGAGACAGCTCTGCTCACGAACTTCATCGAACATCGACGTTCGGAAGCTGGCGAGGATGAAGAACCGCGTTGCAGGCGGGCGCCCATCGTGGCGCTGGCTATGCGTCGGCCGAATCAAAGAGTAGACGAAGAAAGCCCTATGCCGCCTTTTCAGATGGCAACGGGATTCTCGGTCTGCAGAAACGCCACAGCCGCCGAACAGCCCAGACAAAGATAATCCGGTGCGTTTCGAGCAACCACAGTTCATCCTCCTTGCAGGCTTCGCGCACACAACGCAAATGCCTCAACTGTCGAGCAAAGAGTGGCTGAAGTTGCTTGATATTGGGAACGGCCTGTGATATATGATCGGTGCCGTCGGGCGAGATCGGCCGCTTGTTCCTCACGGCTGCCTTTTTCCCTTGACACCAACTCACATGACGGATATGATTTAGGACACAGACCATCGGCATGAGAGAGACTTGGTGTTGAGGCTCACAGCGACAAAGGGATTTGATATGAGCCCAAGAGCATGCGAGAAAAGCGAAGCTACAAGTGAGTCGACGGTGAAGTTGATCGTCTGGATCGATGCACGCTCTGTCGATCTTGCCGGCGCCTTGAGCAGGGCCATCAGGAGCAAGTTCGACTGTGCTCCCCCTATAATTCCCACCTGCCGAGGACCGGCGGAGTGGCACGACAAGATCATCGAAGAATTGACGAACGGAGCAGAGCCAGCGCCGGCGGAAGGTCCGGTGAACCTTGAAGAAGAAGCAGAATCTTTGTGGATTATAATCGAGGATATCCAAGAAGAAGGGTTCACGGATAGCGGCAGAAGAAATGGTGAGCAAGCTTCTTCTCTTCGATATCGACCTTGTGTTGACGAGTTAAAGCAGACGCTCGGCCCAGACAGCTTCCTTAAGAAATACAGCGCCTTTTTCCCACCGATAATCTTCTTCGGCACTTTTGACATGCCTGAATCTTTGCCGAAACGGATGGAGGAATTGAATCACGATCAAAAGGATTTGGGCGCGGCGCTTTTTGAACACTGCCTTAACGTATTGTATATCCGTGACTTACGTCGCAAAGTAGTTGATTTCGCGGTCTCTTTCTGGT
>JABMSA010000715.1 GCA_013202185.1 Planctomycetota bacterium | reverse complement strand
GTCATGAAGGCGGCGTGTGACCTGAATGAAGAAAGCGCGAAGAAACTCGCCGACACGTGGGGCTGGCAAAGTGTGGAGACGTCACTGGACGATCTGGCCGCGCGCGATGATATTGACCTGATCGACATCGCGGCCCCCAACAACGTACACCACCTGTTGGTAATGAAAGCCATCGAGGCGGGCAAGCATGTTTCCTGTGAGAAGCCGCTGGCGCTGGACGTTGCCCAGGCCAGGGAAATGTACCTGGCCGCCAAGGAAGCCGGCGTGATGAACATGATATGGCACAACTACCGCCGCACGCCTGCCCTTGCACTGGCCAAGAGGATGATCGACAACGGCCTGCTCGGCAGAATCTATCACGTGCGGGCCGTCTACATGCAAGACTGGTGCATGGACCCCGATTTCCCGCTGGCGTGGCGGTTCCGAAAGGAAGTGGCCGGCTCGGGTGCGCACGGCTACCTCAACGCACACCTGATCGATGCCGCGCGTTACCTCGTCGGCGAGTTCGATTCCGTGTGCGCCACGTTCGAAACCTTCGTGAAGGAGCGGTCCGTCGAGCTCGAGGGCGGCAGCCTTTTCGCCGGCAAGACGAGCGACAAGAAAGAGCCGGTAACCGTCGACGACGCTGTGATCTCGCTGGCGAGGTTCAAAAACGGCGCTCTGGGCACCTTCGAGGCCACGCGCTTTGCCGCCGGCCACAAGAACGGCAATCAGATCGAGATCAACGGCTCGAAGGGCTCGATCAGTTTCGACTTCGAGCGGATGAACGAGCTGAAGTACTATAACATTGACGACCCCGAGGATCTCCTGGGCTTCAGGACGATCCCGGCGACGCTCCCCACGCACCCTTACATGGAAGCCTACTGGCCGCCGGGCCACACGATCGGCTACGAGCACACCTTTGTCAGCGCCGCCGCCGACTTCGCCAAAGCGTTTGCCGAAGGCACGCCGATCAAGCCCGACTTCGAAGAGGGCCTGCGCAATCAGATCGTGCTCGAGGCGATGTCCGAATCCGGAGAAAAGAACGGATGGGTCCAGGTGCCCGATATTTCGTGATCGCACGCAACACCATTGCATTGAAAGGACAAGGAGGTAACCAGAAATGAAACTTGGCGTGATGACGGCTCTTTTTGCACAGAACAGCCTCGACGAAATGCTGAAATACTGCAAGGACTCGGGGCTGGACGCGGTTGAGATATGCGCCGGGGGCTATCCCGGCACTCCGCACGCGAAAGTCTCCGAGCTTGTGAAAACGGCCAAAGCCGCGAGAGAGTTCAAGGCCAAGGTGGAAGGCTGCGGCTTGGCGATCAGCGCACTGTCGTGCCACGGCAATCCGCTTCATCCCAACAAGGCCATCGCCAAAGAGCACCAGGCCGATCACCGCAATGCGGTGAGGCTGGCCGAAAAGCTTGGCGTGGAAGTGGTGATCAACTTCTCGGGCTGCCCGGGCGACTGCGAGCAGTCGAAACATCCCAACTGGGTAACCTGCCCCTGGCCCGACGACTTCAGCGAGGTCGTTGCGTGGCAGTGGGAGAAGAAGGTGATACCCTACTGGCACAAGGAAGCGAAATTCGCCGCCGAGCACGGCGTGAAGCTGGCATTCGAGATGCACCCCGGCTTCTGCGTTTACAACACCGAAACAATGCTCAAGCTCCGCGAAAACTGCGGCAAGAACATCGGAGCCAACTTCGACCCCAGCCACCTCTTCTGGCAGGGGATGGACCCGATCGTGTCGCTCCGGGCGCTCAAGGGCGCGGTATTCCACGTGCACGCAAAAGACTGCCGCGTTGATCCGCAAAACTCCCTGGAAAACGGCGTGCTCGATACCAAGTCGTACGGCGACGAAATCAACAGATCGTGGATTTTCCGGACCGTAGGCTACGGGCACGGCGAGGACTTCTGGCGCAATTTCGTGAGCGAGCTGCGGCTGATCGGCTACGACGGCGTGATCTCGATCGAGCACGAAGATAGCCTGATGAGCGTCGACGAAGGCTTCCAGAAAGCGGTTGCCTTCCTGAAGGACGTCCTTCTCACCGAGTCTCCGGGCGCGATGTGGTGGGCATGAAGCAATAGCGATAGCCTGATGCAGCGGGGCGCCGGCCGGCAAGCGGCGCCCCGCTTTTCTCACTGGGCCATGCCACGCCGTCGGGCGCCCCTTGTGTAAGGGGTTTCCTTACCTTGTCTTAGGGAACTCCCCTATTCATTCTTGGATGTTTTCCACCGCAGATAATTGTCCGGTCGCACGGCGGCATCGAGGTGGCAGGCGATCTTCCTTGAGTTTTCCGCAGCAATAACGGTAGTTTTCCACAGTCTTTCAACAGGCACCGTAACTTATGGTACCGCAATGTGTTGCGACATACGGAGGCGGAGGCACAATTCACGAGCCGCCTCGAAACCCGCCTTTCGCGGCTGTTTGCCGCAAGACCGGAAAAAGATGAATGGATCCGGGTTATCCACATGTTATCCACATGCCTGGCGGCAATCGTTCTGTGCTGTCGACGACTATTGGGATTCCCGGCCTCTATGCTGCGAAAAGCACGGCGCTTCTTGCTGTTTGGCTTGATCGTGCCGGCGGCTGAGCCGAACAACCCATCGCAAGCGCGTGGAGAGAATCAACGCCGGATAGTCCTTGCGATGCGAGGCTGCTTCCATTATAATATTAGTATTGTATTTAGAATCGTGAGTGCAGACAGACCGGCTGTGGCGTGATGCCGGTGCTCACCGGGGCTGTCTGGAACCCTTTTTTCGATCCGACAGGAAAGGTGAAAAGAAATGAAGAAGCTGTTGGCCATGTTCGCAATATTGGGTATGGTCGTGTTGGGATGCGAAGGCCTCTCGAGTGGGGAGAAAGCAGGTGTCGGCGAACCAACAGGAAAGGCCGCTCCGCCTCCCGAAAAGAAGGCGACTCCGGCTCCGGAGAAGGAAGCATCTCCTCCAGAAGAAAAGTCAACTCCGCCCGCGCCCGAAAGTTCTGAGCTGACAGACAAGAAATCCAAGCTCGGCTATTCTGTTGGTTTCAACGTCGGTCATGGCCTGAAAATTCAACTTCAGGGGACGGAGATCGATACCGAGGTGTTGCTGCGGGGCATGAGCGACGCCTTCTCCGGCGCCGAGCCCGCGCTCGACCGGAAGGAGATAATAGAGGCAGTGAAAGCCGTCGAAGAGGAAATCAAAGAAAGGCGCGCAGAAGCTCGTGAACAGCAAATGAAACAAGCGGCCGAACAGAAAATGAAGCTCGGCGAGAAGAACAAGAAAGACGGCGCGGCCTTCCTTGCCGAAAACGCCAAGAAAGACGGTGTGAAAACAGTTGAGAGCGGCTTGCAGTACCGTGTAATAAAAGCGGGCAACGGCCTGTCTCCCAAGAAGACCGACAAGGTCATCGTGCACTATCGCGGCACGAGGATCGACGGCACGGAATTCGACAGCTCGATCAAGCGCGGCGAGCCGACGACGTTCGACGTTGGAGGCGTGATCCCGGGCTTCAGCGAAGCACTCCAGATGATGAAGGTGGGCGCCAAATGGGAGGTCTTCGTTCCCGGGGAGCTCGCCTACGGCGAGCGTAATGCCTTTGCCACCTTGATCTTCGAACTCGAGCTGATCGGCATAGAGCCACCCGCCGCCCCCGAGTAGGCGGCGGGCCGCCGGATCACAACGCAAGTGAATTCGCGGGGCGGCCGATCGGCCGTCCCGTTTGTAATCGCAGCCGCACGATTCTTCAACGCATCGGTGCCGCGCCAAACAAAGGCCACAACCCATGCACGACCCAGCAACGACCGGCACACGCTGGATAGGAAAGACGCTGGCCAGGTGCGTTGCCCTCCTGCTTACGTCGCTGGTGATTGGTCTCGTCTTCAACGACGCACATCCGGCGGGCGTAAAGTGGAGCGAAAACAGCACGGAAGATAACGGATCGGGGGCATCCTCCGTCACGTGGGAAGAGGCCGAACTGCTCGTGGAAGCGGGCGAAGCCCTTCTCGTCGACTCCCGCCCGCGCGTCGCTTATGATGCAGGGCACATTCCCGGGGCCGTCTCGCTGCCCGTCAAGAAAATCGGCGAAGAAATACCCGGCTTCATACAAAAGCACACCCTCGATACCCTCCTGATCGTATACTGCGCCGACCCCGATTGCGACACCTCAAAGAACGCCGCGAAAAAGCTGACCGAGTACGGTTACGAGAACGTGCTCTACATACCCGGCGGTTATGCCGAATGGCAAGTGGCCCAGGCATCGCGCGACAGACAAACGCCGGAGGACAAGCAGTGAAGGGCCGCGCCATCTTGATTGTCAGGACCATCATTCGCGGGCTGCTCGGGCTGCTGTTCATCTGGGCGGCCGTATCCAAGCTGGGCAACCCGCACAGTTTCTACACCAGCCTCCTCGCGTATGACCTGCCCCTGCCGGCCGGGCTCTTGAAGGTGACGGCAATCGTGCTTCCGTGGGTCGAGCTTCTATGTGGCCTCGCGCTTCTCGCCGGTTTCTGGACCGAATCATCCCTCTCGATCATGCTCGTCCTTTTCCCGGTCTTCATCGCCGCCACGCTGTCGGCCTGGGCGCGCGGGCTCGACATTGCCTGCGGGTGTTTCAATCTGAAGCTGTTCGGAATCAACAGCGAGAGCGCCACGGCGGCGTTCATCGAGTCGGCCCGCTTCGCATTCTTCCGCAACATCATTCTCGCCGCGCTCGTCGGCTACCTCCTGCTCACCGCCTGCCTCGGAAGGCAGGGCGACGAGCGAAGACGCTCGTCGAGATCAATCGCTCAATGACAGTCGTC
>JABMSA010000714.1 GCA_013202185.1 Planctomycetota bacterium | reverse complement strand
GCCGGCGAGCCCTCGAAGAGGCCGATGAGGTACTGAGGAGGGCCAACATATGAGGGTAGCCCAACGGCACTCCGATTACTGCAACCGCGCAAGCCGTGCCATCTTGAGCTATCGAGAACAGTTCTTGGCAGGGCCGGCGTACGTCGTCGATCTGATGCGCCTCCACCGCGCCGTCCGCGGGGCAAGGGGACAGGATAGCCGATGACCAGAGACGACCTCGCCTACAGCGTTGAATTCGGCCACGGCCTCGATTGGTCGTTCACGCCTCTCGACGGAAAGAAGCCGATTCTGAAAGACTGGCCAACGCTCCCGCGAGCTACGCTCGAGAAAACCCTGGAGTGGGCCAAGCGGTACAACATCGGCCTTCGCACTGGCCGAATCAGCTTCATTGTGGTCATCGACGTAGACATGGGTGCAGACACTGATGATTTGCATCTACCGGACACGGTCGCCGTCAAGAGCGGCGGAGGCGGCGTACATTTGTATTACAGATGCACGCTGCCTCTTGGCAACTCGGTTGGCGGGCTCGGGCCGCATGTAGACGTTAGGGCCGATGCAGGGCAGGTAGTCTACCCTGGCTCAAGACACCCCGAAACCGGGGAGGCATACGAATGGCTCCCAGGCCACGCCCCTTGGGAGATCGATGTCGCTGGACTCCCGGCTGAGATATACCAGCGGTTGGCAAAGCCGGAGCCGAAGACCGACACCAACCTTGCGCCCCGGCGCCGGACCAGGACGCCGGGCTATGCAGACGCTGCGCTCCAGGCTGAAGTCAAGGCCGTGGCGTTGGCGCCTGTAGGCGCCCGGAATCATACGCTCAACAGGGCCGCGTTCAATCTTGGACAGCTCGTTGGGGGTGGAGCACTGGACCGAGGAACCGTCGAAAGTGAGTTGCGCCAAGCTGCGGCGTCAGCAGAATTGCAGGCCCGCGAGGTCGAGGCCACTATCCGCTCGGGAATTGAGGCAGGCGCGAAAGAGCCTCGCACGGCCCCTGAGCGGACGAGTGCGCATGAACAGCCGTCGCGGGACGGGGAAGGCATCGGGACCGGACCGAAAAAGAGAACACGGAAGCGAAAAAAGACCTCAACGAGGCAACTCGATGTGTCCCACAACTTGCATGCTCTGAACGACACCTACAATGCCGAGATCTTCGTCGAAGATCACGGCGAAGACGTGCATTATGTGCAGGCATGGAAATCGTGGCTTGTCTGGACCGGCCGTCGATGGGAAAGAGACCAACTTGGGGACATCTACCGCAGGACAAAGCGAACCGTTCGGAGTCTGAACAATTTGGCGGCAAAGATCACTGACGACTCGGTCTATCAAGCATATATGAAGTTCATCAAGCAATCAGGCCAAGCTCATCGAATTGCCGGCATGCTGAAATGTGCCCAGGGCGAGGAGGGCGTGTCGGTTATGCCCTCAGAGCTTGACGCCGATCCCTATCTTTTTAACGTGCTCAACGGCACGCTAGACCTTCGCGCCGGCACACTCCGGGAACATCGGCGGGAAGATTTGATAACCAAGCTGGCTCCTGTCGAATACGACCCAGACGCACACAGCACAGTGCTCGACAATTTTCTGTTCACCGCATCAGGCGAGGATTTGCAGATGCTGAATTTTCTGTGTCGGGCTGCCGGCTCGGCGCTCGTTGCAGGCGACCCCGACGAGAAGCTATTCTTCCTGTATGGCCGGGCCGCAACGGGAAAGTCGACCTTCCTCGACGCGGTCCAGGCCGCGATGGGCGACTACGCCCGAACGGCCGACTTCAACTCGTTCCTCCGAACTCGCGAACCGAGATCGCACACAGCAGGGCTTGCCCCTTTGGTTGGGGCTCGTTTCGTATCGAGCTGTGAAGTTGAGGACGGCAAACGACTCGCCGAAGGCGTGCTGAATACGATGGCTGGCGGCGACCGAATAACTATCCGTGATGTCTATGAGAAGGCGTATGAAATCAAGCCATCCTGGAAGCTGTTTCTGTCTGCTAACGTGAAGCCTCGTCTGACTGACGACGAGCGGAATGGCATCTGGCGCCGAATACTGCTCGTGCCTTTCGACGTGCAGATTCCAGAGGCGGAGCGCGATCCAGCCGTCAAAAGGGCGCTCAGCGACCCGCGCGTGAGCGGTCCAGCCGTGTTGGCTTGGTTGGTCAAAGGCTGCCTGGCCTGGCAAATGGATGGGCTGCAGGTGCCGGAGACTGTCAAGGCCGCCACCGTTACTTATCGCCGCGAGCAGAATCCACTGACTGACTTCTTCGAGCAGTGTTGCATCTTAGGACCAGGGTATTCGGTGAGGGCGAGCGCTTTGTACGATGCTTATAGACGATGGGCAGGCAAAGGCGCTCCTTCCCAACGCTGGTTCGGCCTGCGTCTGGAAAAAGAAGGCCTGCAGAGAGGAAAATCAGACGGCAGGGTGACTTACAGGAGTATCGGGCTACTCGCTGAATGAGGTGGTGTAGACCTTGTGTAGACCTTAACGGCCTATTTCGGAAACTTTTCCCATGAAGGCCCTCGTGTAGAAAGTTTACGAAAAGGAGCTCTATGGTCTACCTAAGGTCTACCGCGGGCCAGCTCCGAGGCTGGAACGATGATGAACGATGGCGACCGAGAAGGCCAAGTCCCTGGCTTGCCGAATTGGCACGACTGGCCGCCCGTGTGGCCCGCTGTGCGACGCTCGCCGATGCGTTGTTAGCCCTGCGAAACGCCGCAGATTGGCCGCGACACGCGCACCCTGCGGCGGACGACCTAAGCGACAACCCGCCGGAATCCAGGGCCAGGCGTGTGCGAGAATCTCGAAAGTTCACGTCGGCATGTAGGAGTAATGGTTCCTTCGCGGCCGGATCGACAGGTGATGTCGCGCGAAACAGCCACCTTCTGATACAGAGTTGCTTGCATGCGTCGTTTTTTTTTTCTTGGGAGATTCCTTATGCCGAATACCTTTCGTGTCCAACTTCGTAGCATCGATTCGATCAAGCCCTATGATCGCAACCCCCG
>JABMSA010000713.1 GCA_013202185.1 Planctomycetota bacterium | reverse complement strand
TCTTCTCCACCTGGCGCGAGAGCCAGAAGGAGTACCTCGACGAGGCCGAGAGCTACTTTGCGCCCGTGCCCATCTGGCGGGTGGAGCTGGGCCGCGCCGAGATGCTGGGCAGCGGCGCCCTCGGGCGTCTGGCGCGGAAGCTGTTCAAGGACAAGAATCCTGCCGACGTGTTTTTCCGCGAGAAGGCCTTCGAGTTCTCGAAGCACAACGGCGCCTACGTGCTGGAAATGCGGGTGCCCTTTCTGAAGAGCGGGGAGATCGATCTGCTGAAGAGCGGCGACGAGCTGGTGCTGCGCATCGGCTCGTTCAAGCGCTTCGTGGCGCTGCCGCGGCGGATCGCCCCACTCGAACCGTCCGACGCCACCCTCGAGGATGGCCGCCTGCGCATCGTTTTTGGAGGACCCGACGATGGCGAAGAAAGACAGTGACGACGCGGTGAAGTGCCCGATCTGCGAAATGTTCGACTGCCTGATGGCCCACTGTGACCGGGTCAAGTCGTCGAAGTTCGCCGAGCACCTGCGCGGCGCCCGCACCGAAGTGCTCCTGGCGATCCGCAGCGTGATCGACGAGCGCATCGAGACACTGAAGAAGGAGACGGCGACGCCGAAGCGGGCCAAGAAGATCAAGGTGAAAGAGGCCGACTAGCCGCCGTCGCAGGACGGACGCCGGCCACAGGATGATGCATCGCTTTGTGCGATGCGCGCGTGGACCCAAAGAAAACGCGGATGGCGCCTCGTGGGTGCCATCCGCGTCGTTTGTTCGGAGGGAGACGGCTCGGCCTACATGCCGCCGCCTTCGAGGGAGTAGCGGGTGCGGCGGTAGCGCTGCTCGAACTTCTTGAGCTTGGCGGCGTCGCCCTGGATCACCTCGCGGATGTTGGCGAGCCACTGCTTGTTGAGGTCGGTGTATTTCTTGAGCAGCTCGATCTTGGCGGCTCGCTCTTCCTTGGTCTTGGGCACGTCGCCGGCGGCCGCGGCCCGTGCCTGCTGGGCGATCTGGTTGCGGAGGGTGGTGAGCTCGCCGAGCTGCAACTGCTTCTGGATGAGCTGGCCGGCCTGGGTGTCGTCGAGCTCGAGCCAGTCGATGACGGGCTGGAGGCGGAGGCGGAGCTCGAGCTCCTTGCCCTTCTGCTCGCCGAGCTTGGTGGTGAGGTATCCGACGAAGGCAGCGTCCTGCTGGTCGAGCTGAGCGAGCACTTGGTTCAACTGCTGCTGTGCGGCGAGCACCTTGTCGGTGGCCGCCTTGAGCTTGGCCTTGAGTTGGCCGCGCTCGCCGTTGAGGAGCTTGATCTTGTTTTCAATGGCCTGGGTCTCGTCGAGGCCGAGCCCCGCGAGGTCTTTCTCGGAGACAGAGAAGTTGCGGTAGCTCCTGCCGCCGGGCATGCGCAACTTGGGTCGGACGGCCGTGTCGCCTTCCTGAGCGTGAGCGCAGAAACCGAGCAGTGCGAGGAAAACAAGCGTCGCCGAGCGCATGGGCAGGCTCCTGCATGGGGGCAGATGAGGTCGGACTCCCCCGTTGGGGGGATTGAATGATAGCGCGGCCTGCCACGAAAAGCAAGGCCGATTGTGGCTCGGGCTCACCGTGCGGCGGCCACGGAGCCCTTGCCCGCGCCGGCGGGGCACGCGACGCGGAAGCCGACGTTGAACACGCCCTGCCATCCGGGGTAGGCGAGGCGGAAGGCCGAGCGGCTGCGTTTGGGGCGGTCGCGCCACGAGCCGCCGCGTACCACACGCGGGACGGAGCCATCGCTCACGTCGTTGCGGCCGTCGCCATCGCGATACGGGTAGGGCTTGTAGGCCGAGAGTGTCCATTCGGCCACGTTGCCGTGCATGTCCTGTAGTCCCCAGACGTTGGGGCGGTACTTGCCGACGTCGCAGACGATGACCTGCCCGTCGTCGAAGCGGGTTTCCATGGGCAGGTAGGCGTCGTTGGCGCTGGGGTTCTTGATGGGCTTGGGGTTCACGCCCCTCACGGCCATCCGCTTGAGTGACACGTCGCCCATGTTGCCCATCTTGGCGAAGTCGGCGTCGAGGTCGCCGTAGGAGAACGGGGTGGCGGAGCCGGCGCGGCAGGCG
>JABMSA010000712.1 GCA_013202185.1 Planctomycetota bacterium | reverse complement strand
GCTATACCTGCCTGCAGCGGGCCGCGCCGGCCCCCGACGCCCGCCCCCCCCACATGCTGCAAGACCCCATCTGGGCTTTCGAAGAAATGCTCAAGTTTTATCCGCCCAATGGCCGCTATCCATTCCCACGCGCCTTCTTCAACCACCAGGCATCGGATTACGCCACCCTCCGCGAGCACTACCCCCGCCACCTGCCCGAAGAAGCCGCAAACACTGCCAACAGCCGTCTCCGCAACTAACCGTCCGACCGCACCATCGGCGTCAGCATGGCCTTTCAACTTGCATTTGCAGGCAAATCTCCGTGTCTTCGCTTTCGGGCCACTTCCCGGTAACGTCCGATAATACCTATTATGTTGCATAGGGCGGTTGTGGGCAGGCGCATATATTTGCCTGTCGAACCGCGGGGAACCGTTTTTTCTTGATTGCACAGGGCTGTTGGTGTATACTCGCAGAGGATGTATCAGGCCGGCCCTGCCCGACTCGGGAGAAACATATGAGCGAGGTGTACAAAAAGGCCGAAGAACTGGCCGATCTTATCCTGGAATCCGACCCCTATAAGGAGGTCCGCCAGACACAGGAACTGGTGAATGACAATGCGGAGGTGAAGAAGCTTGTAAACGCTTTCAATGCGGCGGCTGCGAAAATCGCTGAAAAGGAGAAGAGCCGGCAGCCTATCGAGCCGGAGGAAAAGCAGGAGTTTCTGAGGCTTCGCGAGGAGGTGCAAGCCCATGAATTGCTCAAGAAGCTCTTGGCTGCTCAAGCTGACTACGCGATGATGATGAACAGGATCCACTCTATCCTGCAGAGCAGATTGGAGCAACCGGCGGAGGAATAGCGGCGCCCGGTGATCCTGCGACGAGAAACGCCAATACCACTCCCCTACTGCCTCCACATATGCCTGAAGCGATTCCCTTCGTGAAGGTATCTTGCCGGCAGGCATAATGGCGTTCGCGGCCCAGCACAACACGCACCTGCCGGAAGACAACGGCCGCGATCGGAACTATCTCACCCCCCTCCCCCACCGACGGCTCCGTCTGCCCGGCGTCCGAATCCATGCTCGGGCGTCATTTCTGATCGGTTTTCCGCTCCGCGAAACTTGACAATGGCAGGTTCATGGTGTATACTACAGTATGAGGCCGTGGCGAAACCGTCCGGCTCCTGTTCGTTTTCTCCACCCACGGATGTGTTGAGCCGCGCCCTCCGGTCGGGAATCAGGATCTTGCCGTGGCCGAATGTTTTTTTTCTCAGGGTAATACGCAAGGAGAAGCTATATGAAGCAAATTGTCTTGGCTGGTGTTCTCGTCGTGGTCATCGCTTCGGCCGCGTTGGGTGGCAGCCCCCTGTGCAGCGAATGGCCCAACGTCATGAACTACCAGGGGAAACTGACGGACACCGCAGGCGTGGCGCTGACCGGCACACATGCGATCACGTTCGAATTCTACAGCGCCCCCACTGGCGGCATCCTCCTCGGGGGATTCACCGAAACGCAGAACGTGACCGTCAACAACGGCATGTTCAACGTGCTGATCGGATCGGCAACGCCCAACGGCCTGCCCGGCCTGATCTTCGACAACCGGTTCGTGTACATAAGCCTGAAGGTCAACGGCCAGGCAATGACGCCCCGCCGGCGCGTGGCCACGGTGGCCTACGCGTTCAGGGCGCAGGACTCCTGCCATGCCGAGGAAGCCGACCATGCCGCCGAAGCCGATCACGCAACCGCGGCCGACACCGCCGTCGACGCCGACCACGCGACAACGGCCGACTCGGCCACGACCGCCGACTCGGCCACGACCGCAGACTCGGCCACCACGGCTGACAGCGCCACGACGGCGGGCAGCGCCACCACGGCCGGTTACGCCGCCACTGCCGGCAACGCCGATACGCTCGATGGCGTGCATGCCGCCGCGCTCGAGGAATCAGGCGAAATATCCTCCGCCATCAGCTCGCACAGCGAATCGGACGCCCACGACGACAGGTACGAGATACAGTCGGCCAGTGAGGTCACGCCGATTAAATCACGCTCGAAGCCTATATACATCTCGCGCCTGGAAGTAATTAACGAGGGGAACATCGAGGGCGGATGCATGCTGCCTGGCAGGGAAGGCTGGATTGAGATCTACGAGTATGAACATCTCGTTAACAGCGCGTACCAGCATGGCCCGGTTACGATTGTCAAAGAAACCGACAAGGCCACGGTCAGACTGTACAAGGCTTTTCTCGAAGGTGCAGCCATCGTGGAAATGGACATTCGGTTTTACCGTCCCGACCAGCACGGCGGAGAAGAACACTACTACACCATCAGGCTCGAGAACGCCAGAATCTCGTCGATGAGAGGGTTCATGCCGGATCTGCTCAACGGAGACAACGCCGACCACGGCCACATGGAAAAGATTTCGTTCACCTACCAGACAATCATCTGGACATACGAACCGGACGGAATGGAGTTCGAAGGCAGACTGGGACCGTAAGAGCAAGGAACAGAATTGTAACAAGACGACGCGGCCGGTCAGGTGACCGGCCGCGTCTGTTCATCGTTTGCAT
>JABMSA010000711.1 GCA_013202185.1 Planctomycetota bacterium | reverse complement strand
GAGACTTTGGAAGGCGCTATTGAGGCCGGGCTGGAGGTGCGGTAATGCCCGAGAAACTCAAAGAGGCAATACGGCCCAAACTCCTTCTTGTCGAAGGACCGGACGACAAAAGGTTCTTTGGCGCGCTTGTGGACCACATGGAACTAAAGCAAGTCCAGATCATTCACCTGGGCATCAAGCGCGAGTTTCGACGAGAACTCATGGCTCTCGTCAGCTTGTCGAGCTTTTCCATCGTTGAGTCGTTGGGCGTCGTCAGAGACGCCGACACAAATCCGGCAGGCGCTTTTGAAAGCGTTCGTGACGCCTTAAGGGCCGCCGGCCTCTCCGTACCTGAGCGCCCACTGGCCCTCGCCGGTGACTCTCCTCGGGTGGCTGTTATGATCGTGCCGGGTGATGAAAGTTGCGGAGCGCTCGAAGATCTTTGCCTCGAGGCTGTCGCGCATTGCCCGGCCCTCTCCTGTGTGAACCAGCTCTTCGAATGCCTGCAAGAGAAAGGCACAACCTCTCCCGTGAATTTGCCCAAGGGAAAGGTTCAAGCCTTCCTCGCCACCAGACACAAGCCCGGGCTACGCATAGGGGAAGCCGCTGAAAAGGGATACTGGCCTTGGGCCTCCGGTGCTTTTGACCGAGCAAAAGAGTTCCTTGGCCAAATCGTTGCGTAGATGGACTCGTTCTCCCGACGCGATCCTGCCTGACCCTGTTCTCCGCCTGTCGAACTAAATCGTCACGAGGAACGAAGAATCTGTTGAAAAGCAATCCTCAGCTGATTGAGATAGAGAAGGCTCCGGGGGCGCTGACCTTTCACAGGCCATCGGAAAGGACAACACAATGAAACGCCGAAAACGCAACATCATCATTACCATCGCTGTCGGAGCCGTTGTGTTTGCCGCTGTTGTCGCGTACCTCGAGCGGGAAGACACAACCGGCATCGACACGCCCGCCTGGTGGCTCGAGCGCGCGGTGAGAGAACTCGAATCCTCTCCAGAGGACGGTTACTATTATATTCAGGTACTGAGGGTCTACGCAAGAGCCGGCGACATCAAACAGGCGTTTGCGGCGGTCGAAAAGATGACGTCGGCTGCTCAGCCTTCGCTCGTAAGGCAAGCGTTGAACTCTGTCAGGAGTCTCCTTCGCGACATAGGCATCGGTTCCCTGAGGATCACTTCCAGAATTATACCCAGCAAACCGGACTGCCTTTCGGCCATCGCAATCGTGCAGGCTGAACAGGGGGACATTGAGGGGGCAAAGACCACCGCTGAGCACCTCGGAACAGGGCAAGGGGATCAGGATTGGGCGGAGGGTGTGCTCGCGCAGACGTATGCAGCTATCGCAAAGGCCCAAGCTCGGAAAGGTGACTTTGACGGAGCAATGGAGACAGCCAAACGCCTGCGAGACGATTACAGCCCACCTCCTACTAATGCTCGCTCGGAACTGATAGCCACACTGCACGCCATGGAGGGAGATGCAGCCGCTGCACAGGTCACTATCAGCGCGATCGAGTTGCCTTCACAATGGATGCTTCGAGATATCGCCGTCATACTTGCCAAGCGCGGGGATGAAGAGAACTACCAGACATTCATACGCCTGGCCGAACAAGCCGTGGTCCGGATCCCACAAGCAAAGCAGGAAAATGTGTTGATGATCAGATCCTCGGGCCAAGCTGGGGCGGGTGACCTGAGTGGCGCTTCAGCAACCATTGAGAAGATCGTTGATGCGAACAGCAGATTGGCCTTATGCACTGATCGGGGCTGGAGGTGCGAACGGATGCGGAACAGGAAACTCTCCGACATGTACTACCGCTTGGCCGCGGATGCTGCCGAGACCGCCGAGAGGACGTCTGAAGCGCTATCTAATCTTGCTCACGCCTACGCCGGGCTTGGCGACACTGAAGCGGCGCTTGCCGCAGCCAAAGAGATCACGGAAGGTTCGGACCTTTCCAATGCAAATTGTCACATCGCCATCGCCTTTGCTCAAAAGGGTGACTTCGATAGAGCGAAGGCCTATGCCAAGAGCGTCGAACATCCTCCCTGGACATGGTGGGGCCGCCGGGAGATTGCAAGGCAACTCGCCATGGCCGGGCAGCGCCTCGAGCTTCTCAAGTGGATCAAGAGCCTGCCCACGCCCTACGACCGCGCCTGCGCATACGTCAACGCGGCGGAGGGCATCATCGAAAAGAATAACGAAGCGAAGACGTCCGACGGCACCGCCAAGGAGCAGGAAACCGAATGAACCGCCGAAACTCATTGCAATTCGCACCCGCCTCTCGTAGAATGGAACTGTTCCGAAAGGGCTCCGGCAGGCGCTGAAGACCAACCGGATTATAGACGACTTCCTTCCAGGGAATGACATGGAAATGCCGCTGCCCATGCCGGGGCATGAATCGCAAATGAAAGGCAAACTCCGATGAGCCGACCGAGCTGGGACGAATATTTCATGCGGATCACGCACGAGGTGGCCCAGCGCTCGACGTGCCTCCGGCGACAGGTCGGCGCCACGCTGGTGAGGAACAAGCGAATCCTCGCTACCGGATACAACGGCGCACCCAGCGGGCTGGCTCATTGCGAGGACGCCGGCTGCCCCAGAGAACGCAACAACGTGCCATCGGGCGAACGCCACGAGCTGTGCCGCGGGCTACACGCCGAAATGAACGTTCTGATCCAGGCGGCGGTCTTTGGAGTGTCCACCGCCGATGCCACGCTCTACACCACCGCGCACCCATGTTCGCTGTGCGCAAAAATGATAATCAACGCAGGCGTAAAGAGGGTGGTCACACTGGACGATTACCCCGATGAGCTGTCGAAACAAATGCTTGCCGAGGCAAAAGTTACGATAGAAAGCCCGGTGACGCAGAAACTTAGCTGAACTGTACTCTGCCTTGGCCAATGATGCCAAAGCCCAAAATATTCCAAAAATATACTTGAAATATCTACATATTGTGGTAGAATGACTTTCCCGCTTAAGCAATGGCGAAGGCTGCTATCGGCTTTGCTTGCGAGTGGCTTACGCTCATCTTTCACGTCGCGGAGCACAGGATATGAGATGTCCTTACTGTAGAAATGATGACGACAAGGTTGTCGATTCCCGTGCCGCCGAAGACTCCTCCGTAATAAGGCGGCGCAGGGAGTGCCTGGAGTGCAGCAGGCGTTATACCACGTACGAACGTGTCGAAGACCTGCCATTGCGCGTGATCAAGAAAGACGGCAGCCGCGTTCCGTTCGACAGGAACAAGATACTCTCGGGCCTGCACAAGGCATGCGAAAAGAGGCCGATCTCGGCCGAAGTGCTCGAGGGGGCCGTGCGATCGATTGAAGACGAAATAAACGAACGAGCCGATAAGGAAATTCTCTCGAGCGTCATCGGCGAGTTGGTAATGCAAAGACTTCGCGATATGGACCAGGTTGCCTACGTGAGATTTGCATCTGTGTACAGAGACTTCAAGGACGTGGGCCAGTTCCTCGAGGAGCTCCGGCCAATGCTCGAAAAAGGGGATTCGGATGCCCGTGATTGAAAACGTTCGCAAGAGGGACGGCCGGCTCGTTCCTTTTGACAAGACAAAGATAGCAGACGCAATATTTGCCGCAGCCAGGTCCGTCGGCGGCGAAGACCGCCTGATGGCCGAGGAACTGGCCGATGCCGTCATCTTCTGCCTCGAAAGAAAGCACGACGGCAGGCCGCCCGGCATCGAGGCCATCCAGGACGTGGTGGAAAAGGTGCTGATCGAAACCGGCCACGCCAAGACCGGCAAAGCCTACATTTTGTATCGCGATCGGCGCCGCGAGATACGCCAGTCGATAAGGGTGCGCAAGTCGACAAGAGAAACCGGCAGCTCCACCGATATCTCCCTGCTGGTGGACCCCGGCAGCCGCGACGAACTGCTGCAATGGGACAAGCTGAAGATTCAGCAGGCCCTGATGAGAGAGGCCGACCTGCCCGCCTACGACGCGCGCAAGATCGCAGGGGCCGTCGAGAGCAAAATCCTCAGCTCCGGCCTCGAGCGCATCTCCACGTCGCTCATTCGCGAGCTGGTCGACAACGAGCTGTTCGAGCGCGGCTTCTCGTCGAAGCTCGCCACGCAGTCGATCATCGGCATGCCCAAGTACGACCTCGACCAGTTGGTGTTCTCGCGAAGCAAGGAGAACAGCAACATAACCGCCAACAACCCCGAGGCAATCAACCTCGCCATTGCCGAAACAACGCTCAAGCAATACGCCCTCCAGCAAGTATACTCGCGCGAAGTAGCCGAAAGCCATCAGACCGGCGCCATACACATCCACGACCTTGGTTATCCTACCAGGGTATACTGCTCCTCGCATTCGCTGGAGTACCTGAAAAAATACGGGCTCGTACTGCAGAACCTCGACACCAAATCCGCCCCGGCCAAGCACGCCCGCACGCTCACCGGCCACCTCAACACATTCCTCGCGTCGATGCAGGCCTACTACGCCGGCGCGCTCGGCGTGGGCTACATAAATGTGCTCTACGCACCATACCTCGAAGACATGTCGCCCGAGCAGATGCGCCAGGAAGCCCAGCACATGATCTTCTCGGGCTCGCAGAGCGCATTCTCGCGCGGCGGCCAAACGCTATTCCTCGATTTCAACATACATACCGGTGTGCCCAAGTACATGCAAGGCATACCCGCAATCGGCCCCGGCGGCAAATACACCGGCAAAACATACGGCGAATACGCACAAGTTGCGATGCGTTTTGCACGGGCACTGCTGGGCGTATGGCGCGCAGGCGACAGCCACGGCCGAGTGTTTGCATTCCCGAAGTGCGACTTTCACGTCAACGCCGAAACATTCGAAGACCCCGACCAGCTCGACCTCCTCAAATACGCCTGCCAAATCGCCTCGGAAAACGGTGTGCCATACTTCGTGTTCGATCGCGACGAGGTAACGCTCTCCGCGTGCTGCCGGCTGCGCACCGCCATCCAAGACAACTACATGCTCGAGCATCCCGAGAGCATGCGATTTTGCGGCTTCCAAAACATCACCATCAACCTCCCGCAGGCCGCCTACCGCGCCGGCCGCGGCAACTACGATCGCCTCATCGAGGAAATCCACGCCTGCATGGAACTGGCCGCCAAGGCGCACCTCGAGAAAAAACGCTTCATAAAGCACCTCATGTCCGGCCCGCAGATGCCGCTGTGGGAGATCGGCAAGCCCGCGTCCGACGGCCGGCCATACGTCGACCTCGAAAAGGCCACCTACATCATCGGGCTCGTCGGCCTCAACGAGTGCCTCCAATTCCTCACCGGCCAGGAGCTTCACGAGAGCGACGAAGCACTCAAGATGGGCCTGAGGATCGTGGCCGAGATGAACGTGAAGGCGCGCGAATTCTCCAAGCGATACAACATCAAGTTCTCGCTCGAAGAATCACCCGCCGAAAGCGCCACGCGCCGAATGGCGAAAATCGACCTCAAGCATTACCCCGAGGCACGCGAAGTGATAAGGGGCGACCTCGACCACGACGAATTCTACTACACCAACAGCGTGCACGTGAGGGCAAATGCCCCCGTCGACCTCGTAACACGAATCCGCCTCCAGAGCAAATTTCACGGCATGATCGACTCCGGCGCAATCATACACGGCTTCGTCGGCGAGAAGCTCCCATCGGCCGACAGCATCTTCAACCTCGTGCACAAGGCCTTTCACAACACCATCGCCGCACAATTGACCATCTCGCCAGAGTTCACCGTCTGCACCATCTGCAATCGCATGACGGTAGGCACGCGCGACGACTGCCCCAATTGCGGCGCACAGAACATAGCCGGAAAAGTTGCACGAGGCATCGATTACCAGGCGGAGGAACCCCTCTGGGGCGTCTCACACATGAGCTCGCTCGAAGACCGCGCCCGGAGGCTCACCCTGCCCAGGATCATGCCGCCCGGAGCGCCGCCTCCGCAGAAGGCCTCTTCCCTGCGTGTAGGGCAGAGCGCAACGTAAGAACGTAAGCACGCCGCGATACAGGAAGGTGCCCCGCCCTAAAGGACGGGG
>JABMSA010000710.1 GCA_013202185.1 Planctomycetota bacterium | reverse complement strand
CCTCCCACAATATGATTAGTACATCCATTTCAATGACGAGGAACGATGCCCATCTCCGAATACAGATCGAGGACGACCAGCCGTCGCCATCGGCCTCCGCCAAGGCTATGGCTGACAGGAGGCTATGGCTGACAAGGGCCGACGAGGACGAGGACGATTCGGATGTCGAGACGATATCGACGCCCAGGAAACAGTATCAGGCCCTACACGCATATCCCCATCAATCCATAGTTGAAATTCACCTCCCGCTGGTGTATAATAGCCGCCGCGTCGATAATTGTAGTCTCACGTCCAATGCTGAAAGGAGCAGACGTATGAAACGTTTCCTGATGTGCCTTGGTGTTGCTCTGCTTGCAGCCTCGTGCGGTTGCGAAACCTCCACGCCGGAACCGGTAGGGGGCGCCGAAATGCTCAACGTCGTGCGGACCGACCGCGCGTTCAACAACAGTCCGGACAACTTTCAGTTTGCCATCATGGCCGACCGCACCGGCGGGCGTCGCCCCGGGGTTTTCACTCAAGCCGTGGAAAAGCTCAACCTGCTCCAGCCCGAGTTCGTTATGAGCGTGGGCGACCTCGTAGAGGGCTACTCCGAAGACGAGGCCCAATTTGATCGGGAACGAGAAGAAATAGACGACATCGTCGGGCGGCTCGATATGCCGTTCTTTTACGTGCCCGGCAACCACGACATCTCCAATGAATTCATGGCGAACAATTATCGCACACATTACGGCCCGCCGTACTATCATTTCGTCTACCGAAACGCGCTCTTCCTGTGCCTGAACACCGAAGACCCGCCTGCCACGAATTTCAGCAGTGAGCAAGTGGAGCACGTTGCAAACGCCCTCGCCGAAAACCCCGACGTGCGATGGACTTTCCTCTTCATGCACAAGCCGATGTGGATCGAGGGCAAGGATAAGGGCTGGGACGAAGTTGAGAAGCTCCTCGCCGGCAGGCCGCACACCGTATTCGCGGGCCATCACCACACATACCTGAAGGACGAGCGCGGGGGCAACGACTACTTCATGCTCGCCACCACGGGCGGCGCAAGTGGGCTGCCGGACCGAGTTCCGGTCAGTTTGACCATATCGTGTGGGTCACGATGACCGACCAGGGCCCCAGCATCGCAAACCTGATGCTCGATGGCATACACGACAGGAACGTCCGCACGCCGGAAATTGCCGCCCTCTTCAGCGGTCTCGCCGGCAATGGAATCTCGCACCGCCCTGTTTTTGTAGAGGGGCAGAAGTTCGAACGGGCCGAGTCTCACATTCGCATCGCCAACGAAACCAAGGCTCCCATGCACTTCGAGATGTCATTCAGGCCCAACATGATCATCCCCGATCCCAAGCGGGCCGAGTTCGATATCCCTCCGCATGCCGAAATGGAAGTGGGCCTGACACTCGTCGCACCCGAACCGCTGAAGGCCGATCTGGCTCTGCCGCTTGTCTTTGACTGGACTGCGTCTTACAAATTGGAGAACCGAGCCCGGCCCCTGGAACGTGCGGGCGAACATCGCATCATGCTGCAGCCGAGTTTCTCCTGCTCCCGGCGCGCCACGGCGGTGAAAATCGACGGCAAGCTCGACGAATGGAAGGATCTCTCGATCATCTGCGCCGAGCCGCAACAGATTCATTTCAACCCCGATAGCTGGAGCGGTACCAAAGACGGCAGCTTCCGCTTCGCCACGGCATACGACGACAAGTCTCTCTACATCGCAATTGAAGCAACCGACGACAAGGTCGTGGCCGTGCCGACGTCGTGGCCGTGGTTCCAGGACGGCGTGGAGGTCCGCCTCGACGCCCGCCCCGAGCCGGAGAGATCCGCAGGGCGCGGCCAAGGCGAAAAGGATAACTTCATCCTCATCGCACTCAGCCCCGGCACAACATCCAAGGATATGGTCTTCTGCGATCAGGACATCCTGCCGAAGGGAACAGAAGCGATCTGCCTGAAGACGCCCACCGGGCACATCACCGAAATAGCCATTCCTTTCTCCTACCTCGACGAGAAACAGAAGGAAGAGTGGAAAGCGTTTCGCCTCAACATCGCCGTCGACGATTTCGACGGAGAAGTCGGTGATCGCGAAAAGGCAGCCCAGCTCTGGTGGCGGCCCGACTGGCGCACGCCGCTCAGTTGCGGCGGCTCGGGCACCTTCAGGCGAAAATGATTCTGCCGGGCGCTCGGCGACCGCATTGTAGAGACGGGCCGG
>JABMSA010000709.1 GCA_013202185.1 Planctomycetota bacterium | reverse complement strand
GGTCTGAAGAGCAGCCTGTCGGTAGAGTTTTCAACCGAAGCTATTCTCGTGTGGGAGCGCAAACCGGGCCACTTCGGCAAGCACACAGCGGTTTTCGTAAGCGGCAGGGCGCATGATCTGACGCCCGAGCAACTGCAAAAGGCCATCAACAAGGCCGAGGAAGAAGCCCAAAAGGCCTCCCCGAGGAAAGTTCGGATACCGAGCAAATAGACGCGGGCCCGTAAGCTTGCACGCATACGGTTTGTTGTATCAGCGCACCCGAAGAACGCACGGCTACCTGAAAGCGAAATCACACAAGCTCTTTGATGAACCATTCATACCAGAAGACCACCCTTCCCAACGGCCTGCGACTCATCAAGCTTCGGATGCCTGCGGTGCATTCGGTTGTCGTGAGCATGTATGTGAAATGCGGCCCGCGGTTCGAAGCCCCCGCACAAAGCGGCATCAACCACTTCGTCGAGCACATGCTCTTCAAGGGCACGGCCACTTATCCCAATTCGCGCGCAATCTCCGAAGCGGCCGACAACATCGGCGCCGACATCAACGGCGGCACGCTGCCGGAGTACTCCGAGTACTCGCTTATCGTGCACCCTCGGCACCTCGACGAAGGTCTCAGGATCTTCGCCGATTTCGTATGCAACTCGGTGTTTGATGCCCGCGAGATCGACAACGAGAAGCAGATCATAGCCGAGGAACTCAGCCAGTATCGTGACGTCGCCGGCGACAGCGTGAACCTCGACGAACTCTCCTACGACCTCATGTGGCCCGCGAAATCCACACCATACAGCGCGCTCGGCACAGATGAAACGATAACGTCTTTCACCCGCGACCAGCTTGCAAGGCACTATCGCAAATACTACGTGCCTTCAAACATGGTCCTGTCGATCGCGGGCAATTTCGACCATGATCGCATAGACGCCCTCGCCGAGGAAACCTTCGGCGGGCTCAGCGGAGCCGTCGAGATTGCCCAGCCGGAATGCGAGAACAACCTCCATTTCCCGAGGATGTTCTTCCGCAAGATGCCCACTCGGGTCGATCACATCAAGCTCTGCCAGGCGGCGTGCTCGTATCGCGATCCCAACCTGACGGCGGTGCTCATAGTGTGCGACGTGCTCGGAGGAGGGCCTTCGTCGAGGCTCTTCTCGACGCTTCGTGAGGAGCAGGGGCTTGTTTACGACGTCTCGGCCGGGGCAGCGCTATACTCAAACGTCGGCTCCATAGACGTCGTCACCAGCACAAACCGGTACAAGCTGCTGCCCACGCTCGAGTGCATTCTCGAGCAGATACGAATCCTGAGGGAAGAAGGCATCAGCCAACACGAACTCGCGCGCGTGAAGGACCGCGTTGCCTGCCAGATGGATTTCCTGCTCGATAGCCCGATGGACCTCAACGAGTGGTTCGGTGTGCGCGAGATACTCACCTCGCCCGAGAAGTTCGAAACGCCCGCAGATGAAATGGAGCGGTTGCGCGAAGTCTCCACCGAAGACGTTAACCGCGTGATCCGCGAATATCTCGTTCCGGCGCGGCGCGGCCTCGTGGTGATCGGGGCGTCATCGTGGCGGCAGCGGCGGCGCGCTGCAAAGCTCCTGGCGGAGGAATAGCGTTGGCCTGGGTGATAGGGGGATTGTAAGCGGGCCGGGCTTCTACAGCATGTCTCTGCTTTTGCGCCTGACAAGGCTGATGAGCTCGCTTACCTCGCCGACGCGGGGCATCGTCTGATCGTTCACGAACCACAGCACGCGGCAACGCAGTTCTTCGAGTTGCTCCAGGTGCGAGGCGTCGGCGGAAAGGAAAATGGTTTTCTTGTGCCGGCTTATCCCCTCGCCGTAGTTCTCGAAGAGGCCGGTGAGTATCTTCTCAAGCTCGGCGGGCTGCACACTCTCGCCTTCGAGGTCGGGGTATGGCTCGCGGGTGCGCGGGCCGCCGACGGCAATCCGCTGGATGGCAAGACTTGCGGCTGAGGCTTCGTCGGGCGATCCCTTCTCCGACACTCCCTTCAGTAATGGCCCCCACTTCTTCTGACCCATGAGGCCCAGCACCTTGATGAGCAGCCGGCGCACGTCTGTGTCTTTTTCGATTGCAAGCCGGCGGGCGACGATGTCGGAGCAGCGCTCGGTTCCAATGTGTTCGAGGCCGGCGGCGGCGACTTGCCGCACCTGCGGGGACGAGTCGTTGAGGGCCACCACGAGGCCGTCGAGGGATTTCTCGTGCTGCAGTTTTCCGAGCCCGTCGGCGCACGCCGCGCGCACGTTGGGGTTGTCGTCTTTGGCGAGCATTTCCGCCAGGTAGGATGCAACGGTCGGATTGTCGATCTTGCCCAGGGCGGTGGCGGCGATGCATCGCACGTTTTCGTCGGGGTCATTGTTGAGAAGGCGGACCAGCGCAGGCAGCGGATCGTCGTCGCCGAAGTAGCCCAGCAATGCCGCTGCATTGGCGCGGACGGTCGGGTTCTCGGCGTTGCAGGCTTTCTTGAGCGCGCCGATGGATTTCGGGCCGAACACGCCGTAGAGGTATGCCGGAATCATTTTCGCCTCGAGCACCGGCATGTTTGCGTCGATGACAACCGTCACCGTTTCGTCCGCCAGCAGCCTCTCGAGCACCGGCAACACGCTTTTGTCTCTGCTGCGGGCAAGCCGGTGGCAGAGGTGGAAGTATTGGAATGGGTTATCGTGTATCGAGGTGCGCTGCAGGGCCTCGACGATCGCCGGGTAGGCGTCGGCCTCTTCGATCAGATAGAGGACCATAGATGCGCTGAGCTGAAAGTACTTGTCGTCGGGGTTGTCGTCGAGTTCGCGCTTGATCTGCTTGGCGGCGCTCGGCCCGGCGGCTACGAGGTGCGTCCAGGCGCGCGTCAACGTTTTCTCCTTCAGCTCGCGCTGCCGGGGCGAGAGCATGTCGGGGTCCACACCCTTGAGCTTGGCGATCCAGAAACCGATGCCCGCCTCGGAGGGTTGGCTGGGCGGGGTGCCTGGCGGAGGGCCGAAACACGAGACAACGCAAGCGGTCAGCAGGCAAACGGCCAACAGGACTATGTTCTTCATCATGATAATCTCCCGAAGATAGTTGAACTTAATTCTAAACGGAGACGGGGTTCGAGTCAACGGTCATTCGGGCGGCGTGAGCATCGAGGTGCTCGCGAATCTTGGTGCTAGCTATCGTCTCGACATCCGAATCGTCCTCGTCGTCGATCTGTATTCAGAG
>JABMSA010000708.1 GCA_013202185.1 Planctomycetota bacterium | reverse complement strand
TCCGTGGGTTCGTGGGCCCGTGGGTCTGTGGGTTCGTGGGGAGGCGGTATGAACCAGAGGGCGGGCAGAATTCGGCGGACCCGGAAGTCCGTTTAAAGTCTCGTCCGCTTTGTGGCAGCCGAGCTGCGAAGCCGACCTACTCGCAGAGCAGGCGCCCCTACCCGCGCCCATGCGCATTTTCTCTTGCGCGGCGGGGCGGCGGTCACCTATCCCCGAAGCAGGACGGTGCAGAGGGCAGGCGATTCGCTCAAGGTCTCGCTCAGCACTGCCCCTACAAATTTGCGAACGATTCTCCCATTCTCTCCATGGTTATTTTCTTTCTTTTTCCGAAGTTTTTCCTTGACATGGACGGCTTTGCATTGTATTCTTATAGTAAGGGGAGATCTTTTCTCCGTGATTGAAAGTCGCTTCCCTGCTGGTGGTTCGTGTCCCATCCTGCTGCGTTAGGTCGCGAGGAGATCAAACTGTGACGAATGCTTTGATCAAGAGCAGTTGCTTTGTCATCGCGCTGATTTCGTTTTCGTTCGCCGCTGCGGCGCCCGCCGGAGAACGAAAATGTCACAGACGTGGCCTGATTCCTGCCCCGCCCTCGAGGCCGGCGTCGGCACGGGCGGTGTTGGAGAGCGTGAGGGCGCGTCGAGCAGCAGAGCTGGCCGAGACGAGCATCGCTGCACTGTCCGCATTTCCGAGTTCGCATGACAATAGCGCCGGCCTGCCGCCTGTGGGCGACCAACTGGAGCAGAATTCGTGTGTCTCGTGGGTTGTGGGGTACTACATGAAGTCGTACCACGAGGCCCGAGAGCGCGGGTGGTCGCTGGCCGATTCGGCACACCGGTTCAGCCCGGCGTTCCTGTATAACCAAGTCCAGTTTTTCGACGACGGCTCGACCTTCGAGGATAACCTCGACGTTGTAATGAACCACGGCTGCGCCAGCCTCGTTGCGATGCCTTACGACGATACGGACTACCGCACCTGGCCGACGGCCGAAGCGTATCGCCAGGGCATACCGTTCCGCGGGGAGACTTACGACTACCTGGGCGACGGCAAAACGCCGGACGTGTTCGATGCCATCAAGGCCCTGATCTCGTCGGGCGAACTTGTGACTGTCGGGTTCCCCGTGTATCAGCCTGATGCTGTCACCCCCGGCCGCTTCGACGACCTTTGGGCCGGCGATTATGAGTACGATATGCCGCCCGCGTCGGACAGTTTCAATGGCGGCTACCACGCGGTGACGATCGTGGGCTACGACGAGTCGAAATTCGAGGGGAATGGCGGCTACAAGATTGTCAACTCATGGGACACCGACTGGGGCAACGGCGGCTTCGCCTGGCTGTCGGAGCGATACCTTGCCACTTATAGTTCGGACATCTATTACATGACCGACCGCATTGGATATGAGCCGACGGCCTTCCTCCGCTGGAAGGTCTCGCATACTTTCTGGGGATGGGACTACGACAATGTTTCTGTGACGGTAGGTGTGGGCCCGACGGGCGCTCCGTTGTGGTCCAGGGTGATCATTGCGGAGATCGAGCCGGATTCTCTCACGATCGATATGTGGTACGACATCACGGAGGCGGCTGCCCACTTGCCTCCCGATTGGAACAACCGCTGGTGGCTGAAGGTGACGGACGACTCGGCGGACGATATTGGAACGGTCCACACCTTTGAGATCGAGGCCGCCGGCAGTGTTGAGTCGGCCGAAGTTGTTCTGCCGGTGGCTACCGGCTTTCTCAGCAACACCGTCTACTTTTACATTCCGGCGGGCGAGGCCGCAAGCACTGATTATTATGTGGATGCGGGCGGCGACGATGCCAACGGCGGCCTGACCCCGGCAACGCCCAAGCGTACGGTCCAGGCCGTTATCGACCGCTACACTCTGAAGGCGGGCGACACGGTGTGGATCGACGGCGGCACCTACGATCTCAACTCCGACATCACCCTCAACTATCTTGACAAGGGCGAAGAAGGCAGCCCGATTCGTTTCGTGGGCGCCGTTGCGCCGAACGGCGATCCGGCGACCGTGCTCAATCGCGCCGGCACGAGCGGGAGATGCTTCTACTTTCACGATGGCAACAGATTTGTGCAGTTGGAGAACCTGTGGCTGAAGGGCGGGAGGAATGGCGTGTACTGCGACGGCTCCTGGGCGTACGACCAGGGGGAGATGAGCCTTCGGAACGTGCGCATATCGGGCACATCGGGCTATGCCTGCTATCTGGACGAAGCCCAGGGGGTGGTCTTGTCTCGTTGCCGGTTGCATGGGTTCGGCGGCTCGAGCGGGCTGTACGTCGGCATGAGCACGGCGGATCTCGATCATTGCGTGATTCACAGCGCCTCCGGCCGGACCGCCGTGGCGCTCGACTCAAGTTCGTACGCCTACGACAGCAACGCCTACCTGACGGTTACCAATTCGATCCTTACGGCCTCTGGAAGCGGCAAGAGATGCGTGTCGTTGGGTGCGTATTCTTCGGTATCCGAGGCGAGCTACAACGACCTGTTCGCGACCGGCGGCGCAACAATAGGGTTTGCGCCGGACGGAACGAACATCAGCGTTGATCCGCTCTTCGCCGATCCGGCAAACGACGACTACCACCTCAAGTCAAGATACGGCCGGTGGGATCCATCCGCGAACGACGGCGCGGGCGGATGGGTGTTCGACGCCGTGACCAGCCCGTGCATCGACCTTGGCGATCCGGCCGACGACTGCTCCAACGAACCGCCTCCCAATGGCGGGCGCATAAACATGGGCGCGTACGGCAACACCGACCGCGCGGCACGATCCGGCCCGTGGTGGAACATACCCGGCGACATAAACGGCGACTGCGTCGTCAACGTACTCGATATGCTCTTTGTCAGAAACACATTCTTGGAGGACAAGACAACCGCAGATAACTGGAGGGCGGATGTGGATTCCGACGGCCAGATTGATGTCATCGATATGCTCATCGTGCGAGATAATCTGAAAGAAGAGTGCGAATGAGATCGCGGAAGGAAGAGGTCATCAGATATTTATCCGCAGATTTCGCAGATTATTATAGATAGGAAAGAACTGCGGTTTTGA
>JABMSA010000707.1 GCA_013202185.1 Planctomycetota bacterium | reverse complement strand
CCTGGGCTAACAATAATACGCCCCTAACGGGGCTGAGAACCAAACGCTCTTGCACTCTTGGCGACGGCCCATCCGCACCCGGACGCTAAACACATACGAAGGACGGGGTACTTCATTTGTCGCTGCTGGTTGGCCCAGACTGCGGAAGTTGGGACCAAAAGGCACATGGTATCACTGTCTCATGGTCCGACGCCCAACCACTTTTGGGACGTTACCAAAACTTTTGCGCTTTCGGAGACTCGCCCCACCTCCCAAGACGACTGCCATCGGACAATTAACCTCGACGAGCGTACCCGCTCGTCGCCCTGCCTTCCGAGGCAGGCATGCTCTTGATTCCGGGCGCGGCTCCTGCTATACTTATTGGCCGATTCGTGATGCAGTTTCGACTCTTCCTGCAGGAGTTGAGGAATATGAGCTTTCTCGTCGCGTACGTTCTCTTTCCCGTTGTTTCGTACCTGATCGGCTCGATATCGTTCGGGCTGCTGGTCGCTAAGATCAAGAGCGTGGATCTCCGCAGCCAGGGCAGCGGCAACGTAGGGGCAACGAACGTCTTGCGCGTGCTCGGCACGAAGGCCGGGGGCGTCGTCTTCGGGCTCGACGTTCTCAAGGGCGCGGTGCCGGCGCTGGCTCTCGCGTACATCGGGCGCGCCGTTGCGCCGGATGCGCCCTCGTGGAAGATGCTCGGCATCATATACGGTGCATGCGCGATCTTCGGGCACGTGTACCCGATTTTTCACCAGCTTCGCGGCGGCAAGGCCGTGGCCACGAGCTGCGGCGTGTTCTTGTGCCTGGCGCCGCTGCAAACGCTCACTGCACTCGCCGTCTGGGCGGTTGTGCTCATCTTCTGGAAGTATGTTTCGGTTGCTTCGATGGCGGCCGCGTTGTCGTTTTTCCTGATGGTGCTCGCGCTATACCATCAGGCCGCCGACCTGCCCACAGCAGTGCCCGAGAAAGAATTCATGGTGATCACGGCGCTCCTGGTCGCCGCTGTCGTTTTCTATCGGCACCGCGCCAATATCAAGAGGCTGCGCGCAGGCACCGAACCCAAGATCATGACGAGCAAGGCCGATCTGCGCACCAAAGAAGCCGAAAAAAAATACGGCAAAGGCAGGCTCCGGGGCGCCGCCGGACGCCGCAACCGCACCCGCAGCACAGAGGCGCTTCGCAACCTGTCGATCAAGAAAAAGGAAGCCGAGCAAGACGACCGGCCCGGCGAATCCGATGACAACGCAGCCTCCGATTCTCAGCAGTTCGAGACGGCGGCGCCGCTCGAGGAGGTCGAGGAAATCTCGGCCGAAGCCGTTGAGCCGATCATAGACGAGCAAAATACCGACGCCGAAGAAACCCGCGATTTGCCCGAGCTGCCCGAGCTGCCTGAAGCAGCAGAGGATGACGGCGAAGAGGCGAAAGACCAAACCGAATGACGGTCGGCACACGGCTGAAAGGACGGCAGCCCGCCATGACTCGACCTTCTTCACGCATTACAGTGCTTGGCGACGGCGCATGGGGCACCGCGCTCGCCATAGTCCTTTGCGACAACGGCCACACCGTAACGCTGTGGGGCGCGTTTCCCGATTACGTCGATACCTTGATTCGGCGCCGCGAAAACGTGAAATTCCTGCCCGGCGTAAAGCTGCCCGATGCCCTTGGCATTACATCAGACATGTCCGAAGCGGCGGCCGGCGCCGATCTGATAGTGGTGGCCGCGCCCGCGCAGCACGTCAGGAGCGTGGCCAGGCGCCTCGCACCGCACCACGGCAAAGGCACCCCGCTGCTGAGCGTTGCCAAAGGCATAGAGAACAAAACGCTCCTGCGCCCCAGCCAGATCATTCGCGAGATACTGGGCCGCGTGCACGTGGCGGTGCTCTCGGGCCCGAGCCACGCCGAGGAGGTTTCGCGCAGAATGCCCACATCCGTCTCCATCGCCTCCAGCGGGCACGCGTTGGCCGTGAAAATCCAGCAGCTTCTCACCACCAACTACTTCCGGCCCTATACCTCCGACGACACAACCGGCGTGGAGCTGGGCGGCGCGCTCAAGAACGTAATCGGAATCGCGGCGGGCATCTCCGACGGGCTTGGCTTCGGCGACAACGCAAAGTCGGCGCTGATCACTCGCGGCCTCGCCGAGATAACGCGCCTGGGCCGCGCTATGGGCGCCCGGCAGTCGACCTTCGCCGGCCTCTCGGGCATCGGCGACCTCATCACAACGTGCATAAGCCCGCACGGCCGAAACCATCGCTGCGGCGCGGAAATCGGGCGCGGCAAGACCCTCAGGCAAGTGCTCGACTCCACCGAGCAGGTTATCGAAGGCGTGTGGACGTGCCGCTCGGTCCGCAGGCTCGCCGCGAACCACGGCGTTGAAATCCCCATCTGCGAGCAGGTTTACCGCGTGCTCTTCCGCCGCAAATCGCCCTCCAACGCGGTGAAAGACCTAATGCTGCGCCGCCCCCGCCCGGAAGAAGACTAACCCGCTTCGTTGTGTCAGCCGCCCTGCGGCAGGCCCATCCCCCAGCCCGGCAGCGGAAGGATGGGCCTCGTTCTCCGTCCCCGTCAATGGCAAACGGCTTTCGCGTCAGTTCTGATCCTGACTGCGTGGATGGTCGCCCGGTGCAAGCGCAATGTTCGTGCCGTCGGACGCGCCCCCGTTTTCGCCGCAGCCGATGTCTTCGCCGGCGTCGGGCTGCTCCACCCTGGCGAGCTTGCCGTCCTGATAGTGATAGCGAATTTCACGTCCGTCGGGAAGGCGCGCGGCCTCAACGCGATTATCCTTGTAGATGAGCTTTATCTTGCGTCCGCCGTCTTCGGTGAGGGCAACGACGCGCTCCCCCTCATACTCGAAGCCCAGGCGATGCTTTCTCGAGAGCATCATGTCGGTCAGTCGCAGTGCGGGATCAAACCAGAATTCGCGCCGGGCCTTGTCGAGCAGCCGCAGTGAACCGTCGGTCATTATGACGAGCTTTGCGTTTTGACTGGCAGTGGGATCATCGGGCACATAGGCCGCGGCGTTGCAGACGTTGCGACTGAACGCCAGGACTTCCTTCTTGCCGGTGAGGTGCTCGGTGACGCACACCTCGTTGGGAATCCGCACGTTGAGAAACTTGCGATAGCCGGAATCCAGTATCTCCACGGAATACGGCACCAGGATGTCCCACCCCTCGCCGAAGGCTCCCGGCCGGGTGAGGTCGGGGTCGTAGTATCGGACGAGTTCGATGCTGGGTTCCCCGCCGTGCCGGAGGGCGGCATCCGTCTGGTAGCGGATTTTGTCGCCGCCGGCCGTGGAGGCAAGTGCGCGTGAAGGCGTGATGGTGTAGGTCTCATCCTTGATCTCGACCGAAAGCGACTTGCTGCCGAGGCTTGAGACCCGCTGGCCGACGGAGGTCCGGCCTGCGTTGGCCGACCGGCGGGGGAGCTTCGCCACTGCCAGCCGAATGGCTTCGGCGGCTTCCTCATCGATCACGTAGCTGCTTTCGGAGACCAGGTCGACGCCTCCCTCGATTGTCACCCCCTGCCAATGGGTGGAGTCTTTGCGGAAGGCCGCCACCGTGCCCGGCGACTTGGCCGTGAGCAGGAGGTGCTTGTTGGCCATCAGGAAGCCGTGCAGCGGCACGCCGCTCTCCTTCAGGTACTTGGCGAGGCTCACGAGCTTGGCGTATTCGAACAGCTTGTGAAAAACCGGGTACTTGCCGGCGATCTTGCCGTAATTCCTGGTGAAGAACCGTGCAAACTCGAGGTCGGCGGGCTCGGCCTTTGCGGCTTTGTCGTCGAGGGAGAGGTACTCGGTCTTGAGGGTCATGCGGCCGCCGTCGAAGAGGAGGGCGTTGCCGCAACGGCGGAACCGCATGCCCTCGGGGACGAACCAGAACCGCCGGCTGGCGCCGAAAAAGCGCATGCCTTTTATTGCGGTCAGGTCGTCCACGCATCGGAAGCCGGGAATGTCGGGAGTTTCCGTTCCCACCGTCCACTTTTTCATGACGTAGTCGGCTTCCCGCATCACCTCGCCCAGGTCGGTGTTGATCACGCTGCCGATGTAGCGGACCATGTGGCGTTCGCCCCCCCGCTCGATGGGATCAATCGAGATGCCCGGATCGTGGTTGCCGTAGTAGACGGCCCACAGGGCAGTGACAAACTCTCGGAACTTCCGGTGGGTGAGTGTCACGTCTTTGCCGTTGAGGATCAGGGAGAAATCTCCGCCGGCCATGTTCGTGATACCTTTGCCGACGGCATCAGGGCCCATGCCTTCCACGGAAGCGGTGCCGGCGAGCATGACGCCGCCGATGTCTGGAACACTTCCGCCCCAAGGCTGCGTGATATGCTTGGGGAAGGCAATACTGCGCCGGTCGGGTGAGTACAGCGCCGCCCGTGCTGAGATGAGATCCTCAGTTCCTCCCGAGCGTGTGTGCGTCCGAAGGAAAGAGCAGCCCACTTTCTTCTTGGGGATGTCGCTGGTTGATACCTTTTTCGCGGCCGACGTACGGCCCGGGGAGCCGGTGCTGCTTGGAAGAAGCCGCCACTGCTCGAGGGGCACCTGCCAGACAAGCGCATCTTTGCTCGGGCGGGATTTCAGGACCGCGTCACGGAAGCCCGTTTCCTCGCCGTTGGCCAGTCGAGCGAGAACAACTTTAAGCTCAATGCCACCCTCGATCTGGAGGCGGGTACCGTTCTTGGTTCTCACGATCCTATCATAGGCCTCCGGCGTGTGTGAACGCCTGGTGGAATGCGCATTCACCCAGTAGCTAAGCCTGTTTTCGGGGACGAGCTCGGCCATGGCATTGGCCAGGGCAGCGCAGTCGTAAAGAGAGCGAAGCTCCGTCAGTGCAGGAAACTTGTTCAAGAGCCGGTCGAGATATAGGTTGAATCTCCTGGCGAATTCCGCGCCCTCGACGTCCTTGAGGACCTTTGGCTCGCCTTTGGCCCTTTCTGCACCCAGGGTTGGGAGGACAATGGTCTTGAGTCGGATCGGCAGCTTCCGCGAGACGTAGACCCCTGCCTGCCTGTTGAAGCACGGCCTCGACAGTTCCTTGGGAACATAGAACCAGAAGAGACTGCCGACCTCGTCTACCACTCCGTTTGGAT
>JABMSA010000706.1 GCA_013202185.1 Planctomycetota bacterium | reverse complement strand
GCCCGGTGGTGTGGGAGGACGGCGGGGGTAACCCCGCCTCCTACCCGATCCATTGCCGAGCGCCCTGCAGAGCCGAGACATGAGAATATGTTACCGTACTTACGAACCAGAGCGCTAAGCGTCGGTCGATATTGCAGCGACTTTTCTTCTTGATTGCACGACGCCCAGGTGGTAGAATTCTTGACAGTTCCGGAATGTTGGTTTCATTGGCGAGACGTTTTGCGGGGGTATTACAGATGCTCGCAAGCAAGATCATCATCATTGTTTGTTTGCTCGTTATGCTTGGCGGCGTTGTCACCGCCGAGGTGCCGGACGATAAGGCTGCCCACGAAGGCGAGAAGGAAGCAGCAGCAGCAGCGTTCTCCAGCCGCTACTATGCCGACCTTGCCCAGGTGCACACGAAGTACAAGGTCTACGACGAGGCGGAGGAATGCCTGAAGAAGGCCATCGAGCTGGAGGAAAACAATACCGTAAACTCGGGCCATGCCTTTCAGCTTGCGCGCCTCTACCAGGAGTGGGGGCGCAGCGACGATGCCGAGGCGATGTACGAATTCAGCCTCGAACTCACGCCCTCCGCATCATCGATGGTCAGCAGGAGCCGCGAACTCGCACGCTTCTATGAGCGGCAAGAGCAATATGACAAGGCAGATGCGGTCTACACGCAGGCGCTCAAGAAGGCCACTGGGCCGGCGGCCAGAACCCTCCGGAGAGAATTCTACCGGATGTGCAAGAAGTCGGGCAGGTTGGCCGAAGTCATCGCCAGGAAGGAAAAGGAAGTTGCCGACAAGAAGGACCCGAGCGCACTGGCCGACCTGGGGCACCTCTATCGCTTGAACGGCGACAAAGAGAAGGAGCTGGAAATATACAAGAAGGTCGTTGCGGCGTACCCGCGCAACCAGAACGCGCTCTATCAGTTGGCCAAGGCCTACTCCTCTGCAGGTGAAACGGACAAGGCCGTCGAAGCATTCGAAACACTCATGGAAGTCAACGCGCCCGCGCGGTCGTATTACATCTCTGAGATCGCAAAGCTCTACATCCGCGCCGGAAAGACACAACAGGCCGAGCAATACAGCAATAAGCTGGTATCCGACGAGCAGAGAGAAACCTCCGCCGGCCGCGCACGCCTGGCAAGGCTTTACAATGAGATGCAGAAGCACGACAAGGCGATCGAGCACTACCTTGCCGCCGTCGAACTCGCCAGAGGTCCGCGCCAGAAGGAACAATACGAGATTCAACTCGCGCGCGTGTACCTCAGCGCCGACAAGCTCGACGAAGCCGAAGAAATCTGCAAGCGACTGATCGACTCGACGAAGAACAATGCCGTTCGGCGCCAAGTTCAGACCGTGCTCGCCCGCATCAAGAAAATGCGGAGTCAATAAGGAACAAGGAACTTGACAGCAAGCAACATTGTCGGCGGGCGACTGCTCCTGCCCGACCGATGCGTTGACGGCTACATACAAATCGAGGGCGGCAAGATCGCGGAGGTCATCGAGGGCGCCGGCGAGGGCGGCGCTCAAGGCGATTTCTCCGCACACGGTTGCTACGTTGCGGCGGGATTCGTCGACATCCACACACAGGGCTTCGGAGGCATAGACCTGGGCACGGCCGCCGGCGGCGACGTCCGCCGCATGGCGCGCATGATGCTCGCCTTCGGAACCACCTCCTACCTTGCAACGCTCGGCTACGAGCGCGGGCGATTTGCCGACCTCCTTCCCATCGTCAACGCCGACACCGGCGGAGCAAAGATGCTCGGCTTCTACCTCGAGGGGCCGTTCATCAACCCAGAGCGGCTCGGCGCCATATCGGAAAAATACTGCCTGCCGCCCGACTCCGCCACGCTCGATGTCATCCTCGACGAAGCGCAAGGCAACCTGAGAATAATGACCGTCGCGCCCGAGCTTGACGGCGCGCCCAAACTCATCGAAGCCCTCGACAATGCGGGCGTCACACCCGCCATCGGCCACACCCTCGCCACCTACGACCAGGCGATGCGAGGAATCGAAGCCGGCCAGCGGCACGCCACGCACCTATTCAACGCAATGACCGGCCTCGGGCATCGAGAGCCCGGCGCCGCCGGAGCCGTGCTGTCGACCGCGCACGTAACGGCCGAACTCATCGCCGACGGCATACACATCCACCCGTCGGTTCTCGGGCTCGTCGCCGCCGTCAAGGGCCCGGCCCACACGGTCCTCGTGACCGATTCAACTTGCGCCGCAGGTCTTCCTCCGGGCCAGTCGAGCAGCTTGTTCGGGAGCGGTGCGCGGATAGTCGACGGCGCCCCTCGCCTGCCCGACGGCACCCTGGCAGGGAGCGTGCTCACGCCGATCAAGGCCCTCGGAAATATGGTGAAGCTCGCCGGAGTGCCACTTCACGAAGCAGCCACGATGCTCACCCTCACCCCGGCCGCCGTCGCCGGTGCAGCCGCCGGCAAAGGCAGCCTCGAAAAAGGCAAAGACGCCGACATCGTCATCTTCAATGATGACTTCGAGGTACAGGCCACCTTTGTAGGCGGCACACTCGCCTGGCAGAGGTAGGCGGGCTCCCGCAGCGTGGGGCCAAACAGCCGCCACAAGTATTTGCGTACCAGGCCCCAGCGTTGAAACGCTGGGCTACCTTCAGCCGTGCCTACGGCACTGGACAAGGCGAACACCGGCCCGGGGGTGCAGTCCTGTAAGGACGACTGATAGTAGCCCAGTAGTTCACTGCTGGGCGCGGAT
>JABMSA010000705.1 GCA_013202185.1 Planctomycetota bacterium | reverse complement strand
GCCCCCTCGGTGCCGGTGGAGGTGGCTCGGGTCCGCACGGGGAGCATCAAGGCCATCGGCAGGTTCACCGGCTCGCTGATTCCGGCGTCGCAGTTTACGGTGGCGCCCAAGATAGCAGGCCGTCTCGAGAAGATCACGCTGAACATCGGCGATCCGGTGGCTCCCGATCAGTTGGTGGCGGTGCTCGACGACGATGAATACGCCCAGCAGGTCAACCAGGCCCGCGCCGAACTCGAGGTGGTGAAAGCGAACGTCGCTCAGTGCCGCAGTGCGCTGGATGTTGCGAAGCGCCAATACGACCGCGACATCGCCCTGCGCGACAAGAAGATCGGATCGGAGGCCGACCTCGATGAAGCCGAAGCGCGCTACAAGGCCTGCGAGGCGCAGCACCAGGTGGCGCTCGCCCAGGTGAGTCAGAAGGAGGCTTCCCTGAAGGTCGCGGAGGTTCGCCTTTCGTACGCGCGCATCGCGGCATCATGGGAAGGCGGGGGCAAGCGAGTGGTCGGCCAGCGGTTTGTGGACGAGGGAGCGCTGCTCAAGCCCAACGATCCTATCGTTTCCGTGCTGGATATCGACACCCTGGAGGCCGTGATCTTCGTGACCGAGCGCGACTACCCGAAGGTCACGCCGGACCAGGCTGTGACGATCACGACGGCCGCTTATGCCGGCCGCACCTTCACCGGGAAAGTGACGCGCATAGCACCCCTGCTGCAGGAAGCGTCGCGCCAGGCCCGCGTTGAAATCACCATCCCCAATGAGGAGCGCCTGCTCAAGCCCGGCATGTTCATCGATGCACGCATTGAATTCGAACAGCACGACAACGCCACGCTGATCCCGAGGAGCGCGCTGGCACACCGCGACGGAAGGCAAGGCGTTTTCATCGCAGACAAGAAGGAGATGAAGGCCCACTACCTGCCTCTCACGCTCGGCATCGAGGAGGGCGGCTTTGCCGAAGTCATCGATACGCCCGCAGCGGCGGGAGAGCCCGAGCAGTCCACACAAACCGTGAAGCTGAGCGCTGATGGCGATCAGCCCGTGTGGGTGGTTACGCTCGGCCAGCACTTGCTCGAGGACGGCGGCGCCATCAACCTGCCCGGCGAGGGCGCCGCAAAGCCTCGCGAATCCGAGCCTGGGGCCGCCGCCACGGGAGACGCGAAATGAAGATCTCCCGCTTTTCGATTCATCGCCCGGTACTCACGATGATGGTCATGTTGATCGTGATCATCCTCGGAGGCGTGTCGCTCATGCGCCTGCCCATCGACCTCATGCCGGATATCACCAATCCGACGCTCTCGGTGAGGACCAACTACGAAAACGCCAGCCCCGAGGAAATGGAAGAGCTGATCACGCGGCCGATCGAAGAAGCCCTGAGCGCCGTGCCCGGCGTGGAAGAGGTGTCGTCCGTGTCGTCGGAAGGAACCAGCAACGTGCGCGTGACGTTCACGTGGGGCACGGATCTCTCCGAAGCGGCCGACGACATGCGCGACCGCATCGAGCGCGTTCTCGGCCGGCTGCCGGAAGACGCCGACCGCCCGACGCTGTTCAAGTTCGACATGGCGAGCTTCCCGATTCTCATCCTCGGCGCGTCGAGCAATCTCGATCCGGTCCAAGTGCGTGAGATGATCGACGACCAGATCAAGTATCGCCTCGAGCGCGTGCCCGGCGTGGCGGCGCTCGACGTGTGGGGCGGCCTGCAACGTGAAGTTCACGTGGATCTCCATGCCAACAAGGTCAAGGCCCTGGAGCTCTCGCTCGACCAGGTGATGGCCGCAATTCGCGACGCAAACGTCACGCTGCCCGCGGGGACGATCGACCGCGGCAAGTATGAAGTGACCATCCGCGTGCCGGGCGAGTACACCAATCTCGACGAGCTTCGCAACACGGTGATCACGTTTAGGGGTGACGAGCCCATCCACCTGAAGGACGTTGCCAATGTCGAGGAATCGTGGCAGAAGGTGCGGCAGATCGTCCGCGTCAACGGCATGCCCGGCATTCGCCTGGCCGTCAGGAAACAGTCGGGCACGAACACCGTGAGCGTCGCGAAGCTGGCTTTGAAGGAGATCGAACGGATCAACCGCGACATTCCGCAGATTCAGATCGTTCCCATCATCGACACCTCCGAGTACATCCAGCAGTCGATCTCGAACGTCAGCAGGTCGGCGCTCTACGGCGGCGGCCTGGCGATTCTCGTGCTGCTGTTCTTCCTGCGAAACATCCGCAGCACCATCGTCATCGCCACGGCAATCCCGATCTCGATCATTGCGTCGTTCGCGCTGATGTATTTCAACGGCTACACTCTCAACATAATGACGCTGGGTGGTTTGGCGCTGGGCGTCGGCATGCTTCTGGACAACTCGATCGTGGTGCTGGAGAACATCTACCGTCTTCGCGAAAGCGGCCTGAGTCGTATGGATGCTGCAGTGCAGGGCAGCGAGGAAGTGACCACGGCAATCGTTGCCAGCACGCTCACCACGCTCGCCGTGTTCCTGCCGATGATCTTCATGCAGGGAATGGCGGGCCTGATGTTCAAGCAGTTCGCGATGGTGATCGGCTTCTCGCTGCTGTGCTCTCTGGCCGTGGCCGTCACGCTCGTGCCGACGCTTTCGGCACGCATTCTCAAGTCTCCCGTCGAGGCCGACCCGGCCCGGCCGAGGCTCGGGCGTGCGCTCTACAACGTGTTGAGCGGCTTCTTCGCCGCGTTGGAGAACACCTACAAGAGCATACTGCACTTCGCACTCAGGCACAGGCTGCTGATTGTGTCGGGCGGTGCTCTGGCGCTCGCCGGCAGCGTGCTGCTGGTCAGGCTGGTCGGGGTGGAACTGATGCCCACCACCGACGAGGGCCAGGTTCGGGTGAGCGCCGAGATGGAAGTGGGCACACGCCTCGGATTTTTTGGCGAGCGCCTGCTGAAGATCGAGAAAACTGTGCGCGATTCGGTGCCCGAGGCCAAGAGTATGGTGGTGAGCGCCGGCGGCTCTTCCTGGCACGGCAGCGGCACGTACACGGGCGAGATTCGGGTCGCCCTCGTGCCGATGGATCAGCGGACGAGATCGAGCGACGACGTGGCTGACGATTTGCGCGCGAAGCTCACGAACATCCCCGGCGTGGTCGTTCGCGTCAGGTCGGGCCAGGGCCTGATGACTCGAATCTTCCAGCGGACGATGTCGGGAAGCGGCGACAAGATCGCCGTGGAAGTGCGCGGCCACGATCTCGAGACCGCCGACGCGCTCGCCCAGCGCGTGAAAACGGTGATGGAGGCCGTGGAGGGCATCACCGACGTCCGCGTCAGCCGCGACTCCGGCACCCCCGAAGAGACCATTGTAAT
>JABMSA010000704.1 GCA_013202185.1 Planctomycetota bacterium | reverse complement strand
ATGAACTGCCTCTCGATTGCAGCCCGCCGCCAGAATACCGACGGCCGCTGTGATCAGCAGAACAAAATGATGACGGATGATACCCGATCCCGACATATCAGGCGCCTCCCACAACTCAACGGCTATTCGCCGTAGACGATTGTTTCGTAACGAGCGTAGATGCCAAAGACGTTGAGCACTTGGCAGTCCACGTGGTGGATCTTCGTGATTTCACCTTGCTCGGCGGCCGCTGCAATAGAAGCGTCCCCGTATCCGACGATCAGGATGCCCTCGGCCTGGGCTCTGCCTACCTTAGACGAACCGGCGGCGGAGTCAAAACCTGCCACCGGGCCTTTCTGGTCGATCGTCAGCCCGGCTCCCACCGGGGCGTTTGGCATCACACAGCCGCTCATGCCCGCAATTGCAACCACCAGCAGCGCTACACACAAAATCAATCTCATAGCACAATCTCCTTTGCCAATATCTTTTCGGCCGACATCGCAACCGCGACACCTTAAATAAGCCGAAAAGCAAATCCTTTTGTTGCCTTCTCAACAGCCCGGACAAACGGCGCCCGCAAGCCGCCCCAACAAGCACCAACTCCAAACGGCACCTTCATTATCTTGAGCGTTCATCATATACAAACCCCGGGGAGAATCAAGAATGTTTTCCGGACGATTCTCGGGGCATCATAAGGCGATTTCGCTCCGCCGGCACCCACGCCCGCAATTACCTTGATTTCCCGCACGCCGAAAGGTAAATTCTGTAGTATGAAAACTTTCCTCAAGCACTGCTCCGGAGGCCGCCTGTGCGAATAGGATGCGCAACTTGGATGATGGGCGTGAGCACTTTGCCCGAGAGCATTCAGAGGGCAGTCGAATGCGGCGCACGAGCCGTCAGCTTTCTCATGACGCCGCAGAAATACCAGCGGCCCGGCGACGAGCAGAAGATCCTCGACCTGGTAGGGCGCCACGACCTCGACGTCACCTGCCACAACACGCTCGGCCGCGCCGAAGAGGAGCCCGACCCGCTCCCACGCCTTCAGGACGAAATCGATGACATCATCGAGTGGCACGCGGCATCAGGGCGCGTCAGGTGCGTGTCGTTCGACCCGGCGTCTCACGAGGCGCGACCCGGCGAAGAGCCGATCATAGACATCGAAAAGACCATCGAGCTTCTCAAGTACACAACCGACAGGCTCTGGCGGCGCGGGATTCCGACGGCCGTCGAAAACTGGTTGGGCAATTCGAACATCGATGCGTTCGAAGCCACAAAGCAAGGCGTGGGCAACGAGGCGCTCGGGGCGCTCGTTGACCTGGGCCACCTCAATATCGCCGTCAACACCGGCATCACGCGCGGGCTCTCCGCCGATGAATTCATAACACGCATGCCCCTCACAATCCGCGAGGTACACGTGCATTACAACGACGGAATACACGACCTCCACGCACCCCTCGAACCTCACAGCATTGTGATCGAGCAGGCTGTGCGGGCACTGGCACGGCGAGGCTTCAACGGCATCGCCACCATCGAGCACGGCCGATCGGGCGACCTGCCTGCCGACCTGACAGACAAAACGGCCAACTCCATCAGGAAAAGCATGAGCATTTTTCGCAAGCTGTTTGACCAGGAGCAAAAGGACAGTCAATGACGCCCATATCCGAGCACCGGTTGCACGAACTGCTGGCCCGATTCGCAGGCAAGCGCGTGCTTGTTGCCGGCGATATCGCTCTCGATGAGTACATCTGGGGCAAGATGACGGGAATATCCCCCGAGGGGCCCGTACCGGTCGTATACGTTCACGACAGAACGCTTGCCCCGGGCGCCGCCGCCAACACCGCCGCCGGGCTCGCCGAGTTGGGCGCGATAGTAACGCTCTGCGGCTGCGTGGGCGACGATCCAAACGGCAAGACCCTCACACAGCACCTGGAGCAGAAGGGGGTGGACACTTCCGCAGTGATTGCCGTTGAGGGCGCCACCACCAGCACCAACACGAAGATAAACGCCGGCGGCGACCACAGCGCGCCGCACGAGGTGCTGCGCACGCATACCGCCCCGCAAGGCGACGTCGGCGCTGAAACGCAAGAGGCAGTCATCGGCTCAATACAACAGCGCGCCGAAGAGGTCGACGCGATTATCCTCGCCGACCAGGCCGGCAGCGTCGTCACGCGCCGCGTCATCGATTATGTCATCGGGCTGCGGCAAGAGCACGGAATGCT
>JABMSA010000703.1 GCA_013202185.1 Planctomycetota bacterium | reverse complement strand
GCCCACGATCACCAGCACGCCGTCGTGCAGGCCCCCCCAGCCCCGCTTCTTCGCTTTCAATGTGTTGTGGTCGGTTACCACTACGTACTGAAGGCCGGCCTCTTTTGCCGCGGCAACGATCGCCCGCATGCCGTCGCTGCCGTCCGAATAGCGGGAGTGAACGTGAATGGCTCCCTTAATGCACGTCAACTGCTGCATCCGACGTCTCCG
Organism: Planctomycetota bacterium; assembly: GCA_013202185.1. Lineage (GTDB taxonomy): Bacteria > Planctomycetota > PUPC01 > JABMSA01 > JABMSA01 > JABMSA01. The sequence goes on along the minus strand of JABMSA010000703.1, from coordinate 2,310 downwards.
TATTCGGTGCGGCGCTCTCTCTGATTGCGGCATCGTATGCCCTCTTGCCCTTCAGGTAGCACACCATTCCAATCAGGCTCCAGCCAAGAAACAACGCGTGCCACAAAGCGGCCACCTCGGCGCCGGCTTCGCTGTCAAATGCTTTGAACAGCACCTCCCAGGCCGCTTCGCCCGTGCCCAGGCCGCCCGGCGATATCGGGATGGTATTCACCACCAGGCCGACGGGAGCCAGGAAAAAATACGCGGCCGGGCGCAGGCCGTCGTCGCCCACGCACCTGCCCAACACCAACGTGCCCAACGCCATCGGCACCTGCGCCGCCACCGACACCGCCAGCACAAACGCCAGCGCGCGCTTCTTGTCGCGATACAAATAGATTGCATCGTAAAGCCGGCGAATGTGCTTCTTGAGAGGAAGGTGATCGAGCAGCCGATTGACCGCCGGGCTGTTCCTCGCCGTGCGGCTGAGCACCGCCGCCGAGAAGAGCGTCATCCCCGCGGCAAGGCCGGCCACCACCCAGCAGAGCGCCACGATGCGGCTGTCGGCGAACACCTTGGCGTATCCGCCCGACCACCAGCATGCAGCGGCGGCCACCGAAGCAGTGAGCAAGAACGTATACAGCCCCACGTAGCGGTCCACCAGCACCGACGTAATCGCCTCCATCGTCTTGCCGTGCTCGCGTGCAACGTAATAGGATTTGACGGCGTCGCCACCGACCGACCCGGGAATGATATTGCTGAAGAAGAACCCGATGAACCCCAGCCTCAGCACGTCCCACGTAGGCGGGCTTATGCCCTGAACCGCCAACAGCGCCCGCCAGCGCACAATCGTGAGCATCAGCGCCACGAGCATCATCAGCGCCGCCAGCGCCAGCAGCCCGGGCCGGGCGGTCGCCGACCGCAGCTTGTCGAAGTCCAGCCAGTCGAAATGCACCATCGCCCAAACCAGCCCGGCGGCCACGGCGAGCTTCAGCGCGAGCACCAGCGCCCTGTGCCCGGTCGTCGGTTTCAGATTTTCGTTCTTGTCAGGCAAGCCCAACCCATCCGATCATCAAATGCGGCCTGGAAGGCGCACGGCAAAGGGTTTCAATCGTGCTCCGCGGCCGCGGGCCTTTTCTTCTTCTCGTGGATCATTTCGAGGAAAGCTTCTATCCTGGTATGACTGCGGCCGTCCATCGGACCCGGGCGATCGCACTCCAGCGTCAGGATCGGCACATCCAGCCGCTCGCGAAGGATGCGGTCGTGCAACTGCCTGAAGCAAAAGCTCTGCACATAATGGATGAGGCCGTCGAGCCCACGGCGGCGGATCTCGGCGGCGAGATCATCGACCCGCGAAAACACATCATACGGATACAAGTATCGGACATACTGCTCGGTGAGGTCGGCAGCGTCAAACGGCATGCTGAACTGCCGCTGCGTTTCGTTGAAGACGATCTCGCCGCCGTAATCGCGCACCACGTCATACAGATCCGAGCAAATCGGCGGGATGCCCGCCAAGCCGAGCCGCATCGAGGCGGCGCGAGGCCGGCGCCCGCGAACGGACTCGAGAAACTCCATGATCCCACGATCGAACTCCTCGTAATCGCCGTTGAAATCGCTGCACGAAATCATCCAGAGATGGCTGTCGAATCCGGTAGCCTTTCCCTCCTCGGCGCACAGGCGGTCCACCTCATGAGCCTTCGCTCGGATCGGCTGCAGCCGCTCGCGGACCTTCTCGGCATCGGCGCGGTTCACGCCAAACGCCGCGCACAGGCGGTTGATCTCGGCATCGAGCGCCTCGCGGTTGCGGTTGTAAGGAAACGCAAACTCCACCACCTCGAGGCCTTCGGTCTGCCAGATCTCCATCAGTGCGTGCGTGTTGGAGCAATCGCCCTGCACCACGCCGACCACCCTCCGAATGCCATGGTGATGTGCAGCCGCGTAAATGCCCTTGATCCAGCAGCACATGTTCGAGGGGAACCCGCGCCTCTCGGCCTCCTCCACCAACTTCAGCGGCTCGGGATCGGTTATGAAAACATTATTAAGATCAACAGGCCGCAGGCCCGCGGCAAAGATCACCTCGCACGGAATAGTCGTTGTGATTCCAACAGCATCGGCTCGAGGTCGGTCGGGCATGAGTTCCATTTGACCATGAACCGTGCCGAGAATCAAGAATCAAAAGCCGGGGTGGGTTTGTGGGTCTGTGGGTTTCTCCGCGCCTCCGAATCGTCCTCGTCCTCGTCGTCGTCGTCGATCCGGCTTCCTCGCCCGGTCCTTTGGCCGGGGTGGGTTTGTGGGTCTGTGGGTTTCTCCGCGCCTCCGAATCGTCCTCGT
>JABMSA010000702.1 GCA_013202185.1 Planctomycetota bacterium | reverse complement strand
GGCGTTGCCAGCCCATGCATCGATGCCGGCGACCCGGCAAGCAATTACTCCGCCGAACTGACCCCGAATGCCGAACGCGTGAACATGGGCGCGTATGGCAACACCGACCAAGCCTCGCGATCCGGCCCGTGGTGGACAATACCCGCCGACATGAACGATGACTGCATGATCAACATCCTCGATCTGATACACATCCGCAACCACCTGCACGAGGACCCCGCCACAGGCGACTCCTGGAAGTATGACCCGGACGAGGACGGCAGCATCAACATTCTCGATATGATCCTCGTGCGAAACAATCTCGGCGAACGGTGCCGGTAAGTCGGCCCGGCACCGCCGGCAACATCCTGTAAACTACATCCCGACCATTCGACAGGCTGGAAGCCTGTTGCTACCTTGCCCCGCATCGGGCGGCCTCGAAACAGCTTAATGGGAATCTGCTTCGGCTCTGTTCCGAAACATTACTGTGCGGGTCCGGGTGGCGAGGCCCCTGTAGATGGAGGGAGGATGCGCAGAGCTTGTTTGCTCGCAGTAGCCCTGCTGGCGGTGTGCGGCCGGTATGCGACGGCCCGCGGTGTTGTGCGCGAGGGCAATTGCGTTATCGTCGGCAACGTGCGCTTCACGGTCATCAGCCCCACGCTGTTGCGGCTCGAGTACTCGCGTGAAGGTGCGTTCGTTGATGCGCCTTCGCTTGTTGCGACCGAGCGAAACTGGGGCAAAGTCGATCTTCAGTTGCACGAAAAGAAAGGGCGCCTCGAGATCGCCACCCAGAAGCTTCTGCTGCGCTATACGCTGAGGTCGGGCAGGTTCAATCCGCTCAACCTCGAAATAGAGATGATGCACGGTGAGAAGATGGTTACGTGGCGCCCCGGGATGGTCAGCGAAGGCAACCTGGGGGGCGCCGGCCGGCGTCTCGATGCCGCTGCCGGGCCGGCATCCCTGCCGGAAGGCATACTCAGCCGTGACGGATGGTACGTCCTCGACGACTCACGGACGCCCATTCTTGTGAACGGCTGGCCCGCGCCTCGCGGCGATGTGCCTGCGCAAGACATTTACTTTTTCGGTTATGGCAACGACTACGAGCAGGCTCTGCGCGATTTCAACGACCTCTCGGGCCGCGTGCCGATGCCGCCTGAGTGGGCGCTCGGAGTGTGGCTGCTGTGCGACTGGCCGCTCTCGGGCGATGAGGTGATAAACACGGTGCGCGGCCTGCACGAAAAGAAAATCCCGCTCAATGCACTTGTGATCAGCCACTGGAACAAGAACGGCTGGACGAGCTACGATTGGGACACCAACATCTTTCCCGACCCGGCTGCGTTCCTCAAGAAGATGCACGACTTCGGCGTGAAGGTCGGGCTAAATATTCACCCGGGCGGGGCGCTGCTGCCCATGGAGCGGGGCTATGCGAACGTGACGAAGCTGGTGGGATGGGACCCCACGCGCCGTGGCATGATCTTCTTCGACCTTGGCGAGCGCAGGGAGGCGCAGGCCCTCACGAAGGTACTCATTCCGCCCCTCGAGAAGCAGGGCGTGGATTTCTGGTGGGTCGACGGCGCCGCAGCCGTTACGATGCGCCACCTCGGGGCACAGTGGTGGACCAATCGCGTATTCTTCACCGGCAGCCGGGTCGAAAACAACAAGCGCGCGCTTATCCTGGGCGAATACGGCGGTCTTGGGAGCAATCGATTTCCGATGACGCTCAGCGGCTTCCTGAAACCAACCTGGAGGGCGCTCGATTTCCTCACGTATTACACGCCCACCGCCGGCAACGCGGGCGTGGCCTACCTGGCCAACGTTGTGAGCGGCGGGCCGGAAACCAAGCCCGACGGCGAGCTGTTTGTTAGGTGGCTTCAGCTTTGCACCGCCAGCCCGCTTATGATATTGCGCACCCACAACGGGCGAATGCCCTGGGCCGACGATCCGAAGCTGGTGGCCGCAGTAACCAAGAGCCTGAGGCTCCGCGAAGTGCTGCTGCCGTACCTTTACACGCTGGCGAATCGAATGCACACCAGGGGCCTGCCAATTTGCAGGCCGATGTACCTCCGTTATCCCGACGCCAACGAGGCCTACGAATTTCGGCACCAGTACATGCTGGGCATGAACCTACTGGTGGCGCCGATGGCGCGCCCGGCCGCCGGAAGAGGCCTGGCAGCAACAAGGAGGATATGGTTTCCACCGGGCGAATGGCACGGTTTCACCACCGCAAGGATCATCCAGGGGCCCACCGTGCTCAACTATGCGTCGGAACTGAGCCACATGCCCGCATTCGCGAAAGCCGGCTCGATCGTTCCACTCGCGCAATCCAGGGGCGCACCACCCCTCCAGCACGAAAGATTGACACTCGAGATATACTCCGGTGAGCCGGGCCAGTTCGAGCTGTACATGGACGACGGCACCAGCCGCGCCTACGCCGACGGCCGCTGCGCGAGGTGTATCATCTCGTATTTCGAAGACGAGCAGGCCCGGATCGTGCGCATCGGCGAGATCAAAGGAAACTACAAAGGCAAACCAACGAAAAGGAGCTACCAGGTCCGCCTCAACACTTTTCTTTCCGTCGAGGGTGTGGCCGTCAACGGCGTTGCCATGAAGCAACTGCCCAAGAGCGGCGATAACGAGGGCTGGCGCTACGACATCGCCAATGGGCGGCTGGTAGTGAATACACCCGCGCTCCCAACTTCAGAAGCGGCCGAGGTGGTGTTTGTGGGCGATTTCAAAACTGAAGACAGGCGCCTCGCCTATCTGCTGCGGGAAGTCATTTCGCGCCTCGAGTCGGCCGCCATACTACTGCTGCAGAACAAGGGCCCCGACGAACTGGTCGAGACAATCCGTGAGATCGAAACCTTTGCCGAAAACGCGGCACTCCGCATTTGCGCCGGGCCGGTCATGAGAGAAGACCTCCAGGCAGGCGTCGACAGCATCAGGGCACGGATTGTGCAGCTCGTAACGCAAGCAAACCAGATGATCCTCAACGATGCCGTGAAGCTCCAGTTCATGAAGGCGATAGTCGGCGTGTCGCTCAGCAGCCGAATCATACCCACGCCGTATCGCCAGGTGACCGTGCGGACAGAGATGCGCTTTCTTCCTTACGGGTGGGGTGAAATCTCCGGGACAACCATCGTGGCAAACCAGCCTCCGCATTCGATCACCCTCCTTCGGCCCAAGGGCAACGTCTTCTTCGAAACGGACGTCGGAATCAGCGCCCTGCCCCTGGAGGAAGTGGCCTTCGACGTCCGGGCAGACATCACATGGAACGGCGTTCCTGTGCAGTTGGCGCTGACAGAGGCTATGAACAACACCTTCATCAAGCAGTTCTACGTGATCGGCCCGTTCGGCAACGGCAGCTACCGCAGAATGACCGAGATGAGTTTTCCGCCGGAGCGCTACGAGGAGCTGGCAGCTTCGTACGTGGGCAAGAGAAGGCAGATAGTGGCCTGGAAAAAACTCCCCTGGCAGGCGCCTGTGCACACCTACGACGAGGACGGGCGCCCGGGGCGCGACTTCCGATTTGTTGATCTCGGCCGAAGCCTCAAGCGAGTGCCGCCGTCGGCGGGCTACGCCATAACGAGAGTATTCGTGCCCAAAGACACCACCGCGAAGCTGCTCCTTGGCAGCCATGGAGGCATAACAGTATGGGTGAACGGCGTGGAGGTATTCCGTGAGAGCTACATGAAATACGACAAGCCCGACCAGGAGGCCGTGGCAACACGCCTGGGCAAAGGATGGAACACCATTCGCGTGAAGGCCGTAGACGAAGGCAGCCGATGGGGCTTTTACCTGAGGCTCGTCGGCGAAGACGGCGCGCCGATACCCGGAGCGATGTCTGGATGGGGGCCGGGCTTCTGAGAGCGGCCACGCAGCGCAGTTGCTCCGATGGCGAAATTATCCTCCGCCGTATTTGCCAATCCGACGGCAAATCAGTATAATAAGTTGTTCGACGACGACGACTCAGACGCCACGAAGCGAAAGGCCCGGAAATCAATAGGGAGACTACACCATGAACATGACCGAATTGTCGCGGGATTATCGCGCCGCCCGCACGCTTCAGATCGCCAACGGCCTCGGGATCTTCACGCTGCTTGCAGAAGGCGGCATGCCCGCCGAAGAAATAGCGCGAGAATGCGGCACAAAGCCGGACCTCACCGAGAAGCTCCTGATTGCCTGCGCCTCGATGGGGCTGCTCGAAAAGGCAGGGGCGAATTACACCAACACCCCCCTCGCCCAAACGTACCTCGTGAAGGGACGGAAGTTCTACCAGGGCGACATGATAGCACACTCCGCACGCATGTGGGATTTCTGGAACGACCTCGACGACAACATCCGCCTCGAAGAGGCGCCAAGGCCACAGCCCGACGACCACCGACACTTCATCATGGCAATGCACAACATAGCCATCACAGGGCGCGCACAGATGATCGCCGAAACAATAGACCTCTCAACGCGCAACAACCTGCTCGACGTCGGCGGCGGGCCCGGCACATACTCGATAGTCCTGTGCGCAAGAAACCCTCGGCTCAGGGCCACCGTCTTCGACCTCCCCGAGACCATCGCCATCACGCGCGAAGTGATAGCCGGAGAAAACATGGCCGACCGCGTACACGTGCAGGAAGGCGACTGGAACGCCGACTCCTTCGGACAAGGATACGACGTAGTGCTCATGTCAAACGTCCTCCACGGCCGTACCACCGCCCCCCAGATGAAGCTCGCCAAAGCATTCGACGCGGCCGCAGACGGCGCACTGCTGATAATGCAGGAATTTGTGCTCAACGACGACAAGACCGGCCCGCTGATCCCGGCGCTCTTCAACCTGATGATCGGCGCATACTCCCGGCCCGAGCTGTTCGAAGACATCCGGAAGGCCGGATTCGTCGACCCGAAGATCGCGCTCGAGATGGAAGAACACGGATCGATGGTCATAACGGCCGTCAAGCCATAAACAAGAACCAGGGCGAGCATCCCGCGGCCACCGTCGGCGTACCTGACAGCCGTCAGGCCCGGGCCGCCGCAAGCCGCCGTTTATACGCCCTTATTATTCCTGCATATAAAACCCCTCCCTAAATCATTACCACCCCAGCACTTACGCCCTGCGCGGCCAAAACAGTTCTCCAAAATGCAGGGCACTCTACGGAGTCAATGGGAACCAGAGCCCAAAGATGCAGGATTTTCGTCATCTCCACGGAGACAATGGGAACCACAGCCCAAAGATGCAGGATT
>JABMSA010000701.1 GCA_013202185.1 Planctomycetota bacterium | reverse complement strand
GGCACTCCTCGCCGCGCTGAAATCCTCGAAGAACTCAAGCCGACGCCGGCCGACGCGGCCATCGAGAGGGCGCTCAAGTTTATGGCGCTCAAGCAGCGCGAAGACGGCTCGTGGCCCAGCGGGCACGGAGGGCCCAACGCGGGTGTGTCGTCGCTGGCCTTGCTGGCATTCATGGCCAACGGCAACACGCCCGAGCGCGGACGCTACTGCGACGTCGTTGCCAAGGGGCTCGATTATCTACTCAAGTTGCCGGAGCGCGACGGGCTGCTTATGGACCGCGCGTCGCATGGCCCTATGTATAGCCACGGCATTACGACCATCATGTTGGCCGAGGCGTACGGCATGACCCGGGCGGAGGAAGTGAAGAAACGCCTCGATGCCGCCGTCCGGCTCATCCTCAGGGCGCAGAAGATCAACAAGGACGGCAACAACAAGGGCGGGTGGCGCTATCAGCCCAACTCGAACGACAGCGACATCTCGGTGACCGGCTGGCAGCTCGTGGCTCTGCGGTCGGCCAGGAACTGCGATCTCGACGTCCCGAAAGAAGCGATTGAGAACGCCATCACATACATCAAGCGGTGCGCACATCCTTCAGGCGGCTTCGGCTATCAGCCCGGAGGGGCTCCTCAGCAGGCACGAACCGGAACCGGCGTGCTGGCGCTGCAGCTTTGTGGGCTGTATGATGATCCGCTCGTGATCAAGGGAGCGAAATACCTGAAGCAGAATCCGCTACGGTGGGACAGCGAGCATTTCTATTACGCCCTTTACCATTCCTCAAACGCGATGTTCCAGGCTGGTGGAGAGTATTGGGAGTTCTGGAAGGAGCACATCGAGAAGCTTCTGCTGGACAAGGCCCAGGACGATGGAAGCTGGCCGGCATCGCCCGGCGACGGCAACGCAAACACCGCCGGCCCCATCTACAAGACGGCAATGGCCACCCTCGCCCTCTCCATCGAGAACCGCTACCTCCCAATCTATCAGCGGTAGGCATTTCCACGGCTCGCCCGGCCACATTGACTCCGTCCACCCAACACGTCTAACGGCACCTTGCATCATCGGCAATATACGCCAGTATTTGCAGCAGCATCTTCACCCGGTGCCTGGCGCCATTAAGGGATGCGGTCGGTCGCCTCAGCCGGATGGACGTCGCCGAGGTGCCTGCCCTCCTATGTGTCCAGTGTTGGTATCCTGGAATAGTCAGGCAGGGACGATCGCCCTCTATGCCTCTGGCTCCGAGCACGTCCTGTGCAACTTGTTCCGAACGTTGAGCAGGAAGACCCGAAAAATAGCTTGATAACAGCCGAGGGTATGTTACAATTACCTCAATGAAAACACCAACGGAGTCATACGTCGCTGCTGCTCGCGACTGGTGAGGTCCCGTGCGATGGCAAACACCGCCCTCCAAGCTCTCCATTTCATTGATTCCGATGGCAAGCCCATTCATGGCTTGGTCCCTGTGCGTGACCGCGGCGCTCGAGCAGGGCTGAGCGTCGACGAGCACGCAGCAGTCATTGACGCGGAGTCCTTCGAACGCATCGATTACGTGTTCTTCCGCCGGTTTACCGGCGGACGCTCATCCCAGGTTGCTGCATACGTCGTCGACAACAATGACAAACGCCTCGACAAGGGATCACTTGCCCGGCTTCATCAACAGGTCTGGATTCATGGAACCGCGCCGCTGCTTTACGTCGCCTGGCCCAGCCGAATCGATGTGCTGGCCTGTGCGCGCGGGGCAGACTTTTGGGTCAACGACGAACGCAAGTACAAGCCCGCAAGTGAGTGCCTGTTGGAAACCGCCGCGAAAGTTGCGCGGGAGTTGCAGAGATTCTCAGCGTTTCGTCTCGCCGATGGGACGTTTTGGGAAGATACCCGTAACAAAGCCTTGGCGAATTACGCGAAGGCGGCGCACCAGTCGCTGATCCAGGCGGTCGTTGAGGCGGACAAGGCCCTCGAGGGAGCGAAGAATCCCGTTCTGCGCCGGCTGTTGCTGTTGGTGGTTCTCATTAAGTATCTCGAAGACCGAGACGTCTTTCCCAATCGAGGTTGGTTTGGCCAATGGCACAAGGGTGCCAGGACCTTCTTCGATGTACTGAAGGGCGGCAAGCCCGATGAGGTCTGCAAACTATTGGATTTCCTTGAGCGGAAGTTCAACGGCGATGTCTTCAAACTCTCGAGCGGACACCGACAGGAGCTCACGAGGCAAGTCCTTAAGGGATTTGGGGAACTCGTTGAAGGAAGAACGCTAGATGGTCAGCGACATTTTTGGAAACAGTTCTCTTTCGAACACCTGCCCGTCGAGATAATCAGCCACCTGTATCAACGCTTCGTCAAAGACGGCCACGGTGCGGTTTACACGCCCCCGCTCCTGGCGTCCCTCCTGCTGGATCACGCCATGCCGTATGCAAAACTCTCCGGCAAGGAGCGCGTTTTGGACCCGGCTTGCGGCTCGGGCGTTTTCCTCGTGGGCGCCTTCCGGAGATTGATCAACGTCTGGCGCAGCAAGAACGGCTGGCGGAAACCGGACGTCCATACGCTCAAGAAAATACTCAAACGGAGCATTTATGGAATCGAGTGGGAGTCCTTTGCCGTCGATCTTACAGCCTTCAGTTTGAGCCTGGCGATCTGCGATGCGCTGACACCGGATGTGATTTGGAAGGAACTCACGTTCGATAAGCTTGGCGAATCCAATCTGTTTGAAGCCGACTTCTTTGCCGAACTCCGCAAATCCCGCTCGTATGGCTCCTCCGTTCTGGATGACCGCTTCGATATCATCATCGGCAATCCGCCCTTCGAGTCCGAACTTACAGTAGACGCAGCCAAGGTCGACAAAGCCGCGCAACGGGAAAATAAGGAGCGTGGTCCAGTACCGGACAAACAGATAGCCTACCTGTTCCTTGAGCAGGCACTGACCTTGCTAAACACTGATGGCCGAATCTGCCTGATTCAACCCTCCGGCTTTCTTTACAACCGCAACACCAAGGCCTTCCGCGAAACCATCTTTCGTAGGCGCCAAATCGAAACGATCCTCGACTTCACCTCGATCCGCAAACTGTACAAGGCGGACAAGATGACGATCGCCGTGTTCGCCCGCGCTGGTGAACCGGCAGACGATCATGAGATTAAACATTGGACTTTCCGCCGGACCGTCAGCGTCCACGAACGAATCTGTTTTGAGTTGGACCATTACGACCGCCACCGCGTTCCGCAGAAGCTGGCTGAAAGCGATCCCTACGTTTGGCGCGCGAACCTCCTCGGCGGCGGGCGCCTTGTCGAAATCTCTCAACGCCTTCGCGGCATGCGCACGCTGGCGGAATATCTGGAGGAGAAGAAGCAGAATGGGTGGGATTACGGCGAGGGGTTCATCGCGGCGAAGAAAGAACCACGAACACCAGCGCCTTTCCTGACAGGCAAATGGCTACTCCCAACAAGAGCTTTCACAGATGCGGGTATTGATGAAAGCCAAATCACAGAAAAAGTCACACATACCCACTTTCGTTCTGCGTACAAGAAAGACCGCTTCAGCCCACCACTTGTACTGATAAAGGAAGTTGGGAGCCTACCCATTGATTACTGGGATGAGGGCTGTCTTGCGTACCGTGCCAAGATCATCGGAATCCATGCTCCCCCATCTAAAGCCTCAACGCTACGAAAACTCTATGGGGCTCTCCGCAGAAATCACGGCTTCTACCAATTCTGCTGCGCGCTGAATGGGACACAGTCATTAGTTGGCAAGGCCACCGCGATTCTCAAGCAAGACATTGACGCATTGCCTTATCCCGAGAATCTGCAAGACCTTTCTCTCGCTTTCTGGGAGCAGGCGCTGTGCGAAGACACCCTCGAATTCATGGCCGATTACGTGCGGCTCGGACAGAACTCACAATTGCTGAAAGACGCGGCGAATACTGATGACCTTCAGAAATACTCCAAGCTTTTCGTCAGGATGCTCGGAAGCATCTACGATAATCTACACGCAAGCGCCCCCATATTCCTCAATGGCCTGACGTGCCAACCTTTCTACTTCGGGAAGAGCCCGAATCTCCCCTGGCTTGGCGAGGGAGCGGAAGACGAGCTGCGGACACTCATCTACGATGACGTGCAGCACGAATCCCTTAGAACAATCCGCGTGTTGCGATTCTACACGGAAAACGTCATGCTCGTAGTCAAACCGGATCGGCTGCGTTACTGGATTCGGTCAACGGCGATCCGTGATGCTGATGAAACGCTTGTTGTTCTACGTGGGCAGGGATACTGAACATGGAGAAGGAACGCACCACGGAAGGAAACATCGGTCGGATTACATCCGGCATTACGTTGCGGGCGCTCGCCTTGGCAACGATCAGCTTCGTGCAAGACCGGCTATCGGCTTGGCGGGACGACCCTGATCGCCCCGACGAGGACTCGGAGAACAAGTTGAACCTGCAATTGTGCAAGTTTCTCGATTCTTGTGCCCGGAAAGATTTTGTCATGGTCCGCTTTGATCACGAGGAATACCAACTTGGCCGTTCGGCAGTCGACCTGTCCGCATCTCCGGCTCAAAAGACAGTGATCGGCGCGATACCACACACAATCTATGATCCATTCCTCGTTCTTGAGGGCAAGCGACTGCCTGCGCCTTCACGCAAGAAGGAGTACGTGACAGGCGGCAAACACATGACTGGTGGCATACAGCGATTCAAGTTGGGGCGCCACGGCGCAGATTTCTCTCTCGCCGCAATGATCGGCTACGTGCAGAAGAAAACCGCCCGCCACTGGCATGACGAAATCAATAAATGGATTTCAGAACTGGCGAGCGCCGTGCAAACTGAGGAATGCCAGTGGTCTGATGGAGAGGCACTCAAACAGTTCGAGGAAGACTTGCCAAATGGCGTCTCACAATGCCATTCCTGCCATAGTCGGACCACCAGTAAATCAAGTATAGAGCTGCATCATCTTTGGGTACAGATGAACAGACGTGTTCAGGCCTGAATCGAACGCGTTCATCTGCCTATGATTGCCGGAGCGATCATCTGCGGCCTTTCTTCTCCGTCCTCTCCGCCTTGCCGCCAAAGCCATGGCGACGGCGGGTGCCCTCCGTGGGTCATAGAATCTGTCCGGACCGGGATGCCCATTTTTCTCTTGACGCGCGCCGCACGCTCTGTTAGAATCTTCCCCATACCAAGTGTCAGGAGTAGCGGTCATGAAAAGGAAAGCGATCGTTCGAAATTTCAAAGACGTCGAGCCTGTGCCGTGCCCGTGCGGCAGCAGCACCCGGATCATCACGAAGAAAGACACCGACGTCGCGAACCTCCACGTAACGCATATCCAGGACTCGAAAAAGCATTGTCACCGCAACTGCACCGAGTATTATTATATCATCGAGGGGGGCGGGAAGATGGAACTCGATGATGACGAGGTCGATCTGGAGCCCGGCGTGGCGATACTGATTCCGCCCGGTGTTTTCCATCGTGGTTACGGCGACTTCCGGGCTGTGATCTTTGGCGTGCCGGCGTGGGATCAGAACGACGAGTTCTTCGAGGAGTAGTCGCGGAGCCGCGCGGCTTGGCGAGGCTATGGATAGCAGCTTCTTCTCTGACGAGTATCTTAGAATCTGCGAAAGAACCGCCGTGGGCGAGTCGAGGGCGGGTTATCCCGAGTCGGCGCGCATGCCGGTTCGCGAGCGCCTGGTGCGGTGCTTCTGGTTCGATCAGGATTTTGCGACGGATGATCTGCGCACCGCCGATGGGCGCAAGCTGCGTGTTCTGTCGCCGGGGTGGTGGAACCTCGAGGCGGGGCCCGATTTTCGCAATGCGGTCGTTCGCCTGGCCAACGAGCCGATTGTCAAGGGCGATGTTGAGTTGCACGTGGACGCTTCCGCCTGGTACGGCCACGGACACCACGAGGATCCGGCCTACAACTCGGTCATCCTGCACGTTGCACTGCGCAACGATTCGGGCGAGCCGGCTGTGTGTAACGCCGCCGGGCAGAACGTGCCTCAGTTCATTCTCGAGCCTTACCTCACTGCGGCGGTTGGCGAGCTTGCCGAGGCGGTGAATCCTGAAGATTATCCCGAGACGTCGGATTCGTCGACGGGCCTGTGCAACGCGGCGATCCGCGAGAAGGCGGTGGACGGTCACTGGCTGGGGATGTTTTTCGATTACGCGGGCGACCAGCGCGCGCTGGCGAGGATGCGGCGCTGGGAGCATTTGTTTGACACTATCGGCGGCGAGGCCGCCATCCAGTGCGGGGTGATGGAGGCGCTCGGGTTCAAGAAGAACAAGTCGCAGTTTGCGCTGCTGGCGCGGCTGGCTCCGCCGGCGAAGTTGAAGGAGATCGCGGCGGGGTGTTCGCCGGAGGAAAAGCGCCTGCGCATCGAGGCGGCGCTCTTCGGCTTGTCGGGGCTTCTGGAGAAGGAGGCGAAGACCGATCCGGACGAGGAGGCGGCCGCTTACATCGAGTCGACCCGCGCGCGATGGGAGGAGTTGAAGGGTCGTTTTGTCGATGGCGGAATGGATGCCCGGCAGTGGGTGTTTACGGGTTCGCGACCTGTCAATTTTCCGACGCGCCGGATCGCGGCGGCTGCGGCGTTCCTCTCGGAGCACGTCGAGCGGGGGCTGCTCAACGCTCTGCTGTCGTGTCTTCCCCCCGAAACGGGCCAACTGCGCCAGAAAGACGTGACTGCGGCACGGAAGCGGCTTGAGCGCCTGTTTACTGCTGCCGAAGGGAGTTGTTTCTGGCGCACGCGCTGCACTTTCGTGGGCAAGCGGATGGCGCGGCCGGTAGGTCTTGTGGGCAAGGACCGCGCGGCGCTGCTACTTGTGAACGTTGTTGTGCCGGCGCTGCTGCTGTACGCGCGCCGCAACAATGACGCGAACCTGGAGCATCTGCTGCACAGCATGTACGTGAAGCTGCCGCGCCTGCCACGGACGAGTGTTGAAACTGCGATGGTTCAGCGCATATTTGCGGGCGACGAGCAGGCGGCGAGGATCATCTCGAACGCCAGGCGCCAGCAGGGTCTCTACCAGATTTTCAAGGATTTCTGCGAGAAAGACGATCGCGGCTGCCGGCGATGCGCGCTCCTTGCCGAATTGAACAAGGAGTGAGGGGAACGAGGGAAGGCCGGACTCAGAATGATAT
>JABMSA010000700.1 GCA_013202185.1 Planctomycetota bacterium | reverse complement strand
TGACGAACAACAAAGTCGAGGGAATGTCACAAAACCACCCGGGGAAACCGTGCGAATCACAGAAACCACACCCGATTACGATATGACCATAGGATCATCGCACCGATGATACCGGAGGACAGGTAGGGTAGGTAGCACGGTCGGTCAACTCCTTGCAGGGTAACCGATCCCTACCATCCTACGAGCCCCGCTGCCCTTTCGTCTCGCAGCGTGTGGAGGACCGGAACCCTGACACGGCAAATCAAGGGTTCCATTTGACAGGCACAGAAGGAGTGGTATCCTTGAATATGGACATTACGGCAACTTTGAGCTATTACATCGAGGAGCGCCACCATGAAAATCATTCCCTACTACCGAGTGAGTACGAAGAAGCAAGGTCGATCGGGCCTTGGGCTTGAGGCACAGAAGGCCGACGTGGAGGTATTTGTTCGGCAGCACGACGCCACCATTGTTGCCGAGTATCGGGAAGTTGAGACGGGAAAGAAGTCCAATCGACCCAAGTTGAACGAAGCCATCGGTCACGCGAAGCTGGCAAAGGCCACCCTGGTGGTGGCCAAGCTGGATCGGCTCGCGCGAAACGTCGCCTTCACCTCCGCGCTGATGGAGAGCGGCGTGGATTTCGTTGCCTGCGATAATCCGAACGCAAACCGGCTAACGATCCATATTCTGGCGGCCGTCGCCGAAGACGAGGCGATGCGAATCAGTCGCCGCACCAAAGACGCCTTAGCTGCTGCGAAGGCGAGAGGCGTCAAGCTCGGGTCAGCCCAGCCTGGCCATTGGGACGGGAAAGAGCACCTGCGAGGATGGAAGAAGGCTGCCAAGGCCTCAGCCAGGGCCCGTACCGAACGGGCTAAGGACGCCTACGCCTTCTTGATTCCAAAGATGCGGGAACTGCGGGGCGAAGGCAGGACGTGCGGAGAGATCGCCGAATGGTTGAGCGAACAGGGCCACCAGACCACGGCCGGAAAACCGTTCAATGCAGCAACCGTATGTCGGATCATGCAGCGGGCTGACGGAGTCAAGCCGACGAAATGGGGAAAGCTCCCTGCAAGCGTGCTTTCCAGGATGCAAGGGATGCGCGCAAGCGGCAGCACACTTGAGGAGATTGCAGGTTGGCTAAACGACCACGGCCACGCGACGGCTGCCGGGAATCAGTGGAGTGCGAACTCTGTGTATCGTAAACTGAACCCACGCAGGAAGGAATAGCACGGCTGGATCGCCACGGAGAGGGTGAGAGATGATCGAACGAGAGGACAAGGAGTGGGGGGTGCGGCTCATTGCGCGGCCGTTGCGCATGAACGCGAACATGCAGATTCAGGCGGATATCAGCAACCCAACGCACAAACGGAATCCGCAGATCACGATCCTGTTCAACGGTGTGCCAGTCCAAAACCCGCTTGTGCTGGCGGACGCGCTGGCCTGGCGCGAGGCGCTGGACGCTGTGATCGGCGAAGCCAAGAGCGTCGTCGAGCAGTTGAAAGCCAATCGCCGCAAGAGCACGAGAAGCACGAAATCGGCATCACAGAGAGCCCGGCGGCGAACCAAGCGAGCCTGACAACCGTCTAACCTCCCAACTCAGCCATCTCACCATCACGGATTCGGCGCATTTCCGGTGCTGAAGCATCCCAGTTTCTGTGGATCGACGGGCAGGCTTCCACGACTTACAGACCCTCAAACAGCACTACGGAGAAATCGAAGGACTCGTCGGCCAGTGCTACCACTACGCCTCTCTCCGCATCAACAGTCCGACCACGGCCCGCTGGGCCTCAAAGGCAGGGCAAGAAACGAGCCAACCAAGGCACGAAGAGAGCGGCTGACTTTTGCGACCTGCCCTCGTCGAGGCCGGCCCCCTCGAAGGCGGGGTCTGGAGAGTGCCCCAGAGACCGACTGCGTCAACGGGGTTCTGGCATTATGAAAAGTGAGACGGGAATATGGGACTCAGCGGCAAGGAGTTACGGCTGACCCCCGGGGGCCGCCGGCCTGTGGCGGATTTCGAACGTATCTTGACACGCGGCGTCTGCCCCCTAACTTGAGGAAAGCGCCAGGTCTTCGGTGTTCCCCGAAGCGGCTGTCGAATGATGAGTGAATCATGCACAGGCAGCCAAGGCTGTTGAACATGCCAAGAGCGGCTACTATGCACCGACGGCCCAGTGATGCGTAGCGTTAGG
>JABMSA010000699.1 GCA_013202185.1 Planctomycetota bacterium | reverse complement strand
ACCGCCCGGATCCCGAACCCAAGGTGCAGTGCCGCCCGGTCATAATCGTCCTGGCCGAAGACCAGGATCCCACCATCACTTATGCCGCTGAAGAGCTTCTCTCTTTTGTCAAGGTGCCATTCGTTTACACTCCAACAGAACCAAACTCGTCGAGAACGGAGGTCATGTCGGTGTTCAGTCTGGACATTGATCACGACTTGAAGCCGGGCACATTCAGCGTTTCGAGCGAACTGGGCCAAGACGACCGTATTGATGTGAAGCTTCGCGGCGCGGATTCCGCGTGCGTGCTGCATGCCGTTTACACGGCGCTCGAGCGAATGGGCATCTGCTTCGACGTGCTCGGCCCGATCGCGCCGGAGACCCTCGATCTCGATGCGCTCATCGGCTGGAATGTGACCATCCGGCCGGCAGTGGCGAAGCGCGGCATCCGGCAGCACATCAATTTTCCGATGGACATTTCGTCGTACCCGCTGCCCGAGGCAAAGGAGTACATTCGCAACCTCGCGCGGATGCGCTTCAACCATATGACGTTTCATTCTTACGGCGGACAATGGGTGCCCTGGCAGCGCGCCAACGGCAAACAGGCGCTCGCCGGGAGCTTCTTCTATGGACAGCGCCACGACCTGCCCGAGAGCCCGCACGCCTGCGACGTCATCCGCAACGACAAGACCTACTGCATCCCCGAAATCGAGCCCTACTACGATCAGCCGGAGGAACGCAGCCGCCGGGCGGTCGAGTGGCTGCAGGCGGTGATGCAGCAGGCAAAGACGGTGGGAATGACGCTGCAGTTTTCCATCCAGGCGCCGGACAACTCCCTCGACGACGGCCTCGCGGCCTGCCGCTCGGTTTTGAAGACGTACCCGCTGACCAAGACACTCGAGCTGGTCACGGGCGAGACGTTCGGGAAGGGCGGCAAGCAGCCGATCGTCGAGCAGCAGAAACAGATCGCCGGGCTGTTCGGGCAGGAAGTCGCCGACGATCCCGGTGTGGTCGCCGCACTCGACGAAAACCGCGCGCCGCTCTGGAACGCCATCAGGTCATTCGCCGGCAACCTGAAGGTCGCCAAGGCCTTGAAGAAGGAACTGACGAACGCCGACGGCCCATCCTTCGCGCTGGGCGCGTACGTGACCGACCCGCAAACGCTCAAGGTGATCGTCGCGATCATGCGGCGGGTCGTCCCAAGCGACATGACGTATACGTTCCTTCCGGCACACGGCTCGCGGGCGGCCGTCGACGCCATGAAATTCGTGAAGCTCACGCCCGACGACTGGCGCCGGACAATGATGTACACCTGGATCGAGTTCGACGGCAACATCTACCTCCAGCAGAACGTCGTCGAAGGCACGAAGCAGATGCTCGAGCTGGCCCGCGAGTCGCTGGAAGACGAGCCGATACCCGGGGTGCTGTTCAACCATTGGCGGACGGCCGAGAACCGCACGGCGTTCCGATACGCGGCGCGCGCGTGCATCGAGGGGCCCATCGAACCCGCGGCGTTCTACAACGACTATGCACGGGCGCTGGGCCTGGGCAAGCCTCTGGCCTACGCGGAGGCAATGGCGCTCTTGGACGACGTCGACAACAAGGGCCGCGACGAACTTTTCAACATCGGGTTCTGCTTCAGGGGCTGCTGGTTCGGCTCGCCGGGCCTGGGCTGGACGCGCGGATGGAAAACCGGCGACGTCGTAGCGGCGAGAGCGGGTTTTCGCACCGTGCGCGATCTCCTGGCCGAATGCATCCGCGGCACAACGACGGACGCCGGTAAGGAATACCTGCGCCTGCTCGACAATCGTCTCGAGTGCACCGACGTGCATCTGCAGGCCATAGATCATCTGCTGCAGTTGCACCCGCTCGTCGACGACAAGGCTCCCGAGAAGGTCGACGCGAAAACGCGCGCGAAAGTGCTCGAGCACACCCAAGCGGCAGCCGAGCTTGCCCGCCGATACATGCTGCTGCATTCGCAGGCCATCGCCGACCGTGGCTGCGAAGGCACGCTGCTCAGTTACTGTGTGACTATCCCGCCCTACATCGAGCGCGCGAGGAAGACGTTTGCCCCCGAGCTTGATGCAAGCCGGCAAGAGAAGAACGATTGAGCGGCCCTGGAAAGTGGATGATCAAGGATTGAATGCTAATCTGGGGGAAACCTTTCTGAAGAAAGGTTCTCCCCCAGGCCCCTTTCCAAAGACTTTTGCGACGTGCCGGCCGGAGCCGGCACGTCTGCTGTAAAGACCCAAAAAGTTTCTGAAGGGGTGCCTGCCTCGGAAGGCAGGTTGGGGGAATCTCTTTTCAAAGAGTTCCCTCCCCACGGTATCGACTATTCCTTGGGGCTAACATAGGGATTATCGATGATT
>JABMSA010000698.1 GCA_013202185.1 Planctomycetota bacterium | reverse complement strand
TAATAATCTGCGCAATCTGCGCAATCTGCGGATAAGTCTCTGAAGACCTCTTTCTTATTCGTGGTTAAGCGGCAGAATTCGTCGCCGGCCGCTCATTGTGACGTCGCAGGTTCGTCGTCTTCGAGCACCTCGAAGACGACGGTGTTGGATCGGAGGATGTCCTTCCACAACGTTACGAAGCCCGGGTTGCCGGAATCGGTCTCGAGCATCTTGATCTGGCTGAATGTGAGGTCGGGCGAGAGCGGGCAAGTGTCGTACCGGTTGTCATAGGTTACGGCGACTTCGTAGATGCCGGGGCCGAGTCTGCGGGAAGGGAAATAGATGGGCCGCCCGATGAAAAACCCCGGCTGAAGCTTAACGTGGTTGGGGTACTTTCCCATGCGTTCTTCGAGGGTTATGTCCTGGCGCGCTGTCTGCTCGATCTGAACCGGCTCGCCGTTTTCCTTGATCTTGAAGAGATCGAAGAAGAGCAGGAGGCCGGGTCGGCTGATTTCGGTATAGACGTTGATAGGGGTGGGCTTCGTGGTTCCGTCGGTCACGTTGGTAAGCCTGACGTCGATGAGTATCGGGCTTTTCGCGCGGAATGTGTGCTTGCCCTGGCGTGGGAAAATGCTGAGCGCCAGGCCGTTCTTGGACTGGGTGGTCACGGATCTGCCTGTCCCTCTCTCAGCGACTTTTCGCCTGTAGTCTTCGAGGGCGCTCGGGCCGCACGCCAGGCATGAAACCAGGAGCGCCGCCGCAGTGCCGAGTGCGATTGCTCTTTTCAATGTTGCTTTCATCTTGTTGCCTCTCGAAATGCGATGTCGGTTGACCTCTCAAAGCCGCCGGGCGTCTGTGCATCGGCGAGGTGTTCTTTCTGTATTGCCGCCGGGGTCCGTCACTTGCGGCTTGAATATTTCAAAGTCGGCGGCGCGGTAGGCGTCGGCGAGTTGTTGGTAGGTGTTTTCATCGCTGTAGCTGCCGATGGCGGCTCCGCCGGAGCCGGCGAACTTCGCGTGGGCGCCCGCAGCCCGGGCGATTTCGATCATCTCGATGTTACGACTGCTGAGGCGATAGAGGCCCCTGCGGAGGTCGAAGTTTTCGGACATCAGCGGCCCGATGTCATGTGGCCGGCCGCCGAGCAGTGCGTCGCGGGCCTTGTCGGTGATCTCCGCGAAAGTGCGCATCGCGCTCACGACCTTCCGCTCGCCGCCGTCGAACCGCTCGCGGATGTTGTTGTGGAATACTTCGGAGCCTTCGCTGAGGCTGGTATCGTAGGCTATGAACATGGGCGGCAGGAGGCCGGGATCGAGCGGCTCGTATTCGCCTGCGCCGGTAGCCTCTACTATCTCTTTGCCGAAGTCCATGTACACGAGGCCCTCGTAGGTTTGAATGACGCGATCCTGGAGGCCGGCGCCGATGCCGAGTTCATCCCGCTCGGCGCTCAGCACGATCGACGGCTGTACCTCGCGCGCGATGTGAACGCCGTAGAATTCTCTGAGTGCGCGAATGGCGGCGGTGACGATGGCGCTCGAGCCGGCCAGGCCGACGCGGCGCGGGATGGTCGTGTGGTAACCTATGCTGAAGTTCTTCGCCTCCAACTCGATAGCGTTGTCGCGGCAGTATTCGGCGAAACGCTTCACGATGGCCTTGATCAGCCGTACGCCGCCGTAGTAGCCGTTCAGTTCGATGCGAGAGACGAACTCCTCGAGGCTGGAGTAGATCGGGGGATCGTCGTCGCCCGGAAGGATTATAAGCTCGTCGGCCTCGAGCAGGGTCACTTCGGCGTAGAAATTACGAACGATGATGGAGATCGTTTTGCCGAAGTATCCGTCGGACGGATTTCCGATGAGGCCGGCCCGGGCAAATGCCCGCGTTCGGATTGTCATCAGTTGCCTTTCGCCGAAAAGTCGTCGTCGATACGCCTTGCAACGTTGCGTATGAATTATATCGGTACCATGGCTTTCTATCAAGGATGTTGCGAAGAAATGGCGGGGCGGCGGGGGGAAACGGTGATGAAGATCACGGCCGTTCGGCGCCCCCCGCTGCGCCAATTTCGCACAAAGCGCTTGACATCGCCACGCGACACTGTTATACTTTGTTTGACCGGGCGACGAGGACGATTCACACGCGAAAACTCGTAGTTGAACTGCTGAACCAATATGATCGAAAGGAATAGTAAACTTGCAGTACCGCACGTTGGGAAAAACAGGATTCAAGGTTTCGGCGTTGGGTTTCGGGGCGATGCGTTTGCCAATGGCGGGCGAGGTGGTCGACCGTGACAAGGCCATTCCGATGATCCACCGCGCGTTCGAGGCCGGCGTCAATTACATCGACTCGGCGGTGTTTTACTGCGGCCACGACAGCGAGCGGGCCGTGGGCGAGGCACTCAAGGGCTGGCGCGACAAGATCGTGCTCTCCACCAAGAATCACGCCTACTCGAAGAACGACACAAAAGGCTGGTGGCATCATCTCAACTTGTCGATCGAGAAACTGGACGTGGAATGCATCGACATCTACAACTTCCACGGCATCAGTTGGGAGAAGTTCACCGAGCAGGTCGACGGCCCCGACGGCCTCTACAAGGAGGTTCTCAAGGCGAAGGACCAGGGGCTGATCAAGCATATCTGCTGTTCCTTTCACGACGGCTGCGACAACCTCATCAAGATAGTCGACACCGGGCTGTTCGAGTCGGTGACGTGCCAGTACAACCTGTTCAACCGCAGCCTCGAGCCGGGCATGGCTCACGCCCACGAAAAAGGCATGGGCGTAGTGGTGATGGGCCCGGTAGCCGGTGGGAACCTTGGCGAGACGGGCGGCGAGTTTGCCGGGATGTTTCCCGAGGGCGTTGCATCCACGCCCGAGCTGGCGCTGCGATTTGTGCTGTCCAACCCGAACGTAACCATTGCGCTCAGCGGAATGAGCACTATGCAGCACGTGGAGGAAAACGTTGTTACCGCCGGCCGCGAAGAGGTGCTCTCCGCCGACGAATTGGCCGCCATCGACAAGGCAATGGAGCAGCTCAAGGATCTGGCCGACCTCTACTGCACCGGCTGCGGATACTGCAAGCCCTGCCCTCAGGGCGTGGCGATACCCGAAATCTTCCGCGCCGTCAATCAGCTTCGCGTGTACGGAGCAACCAACGCCGCCCGCGCCTCCTACAAACAGCTCGTGGAGGAAAACAAGGAAGACAAGCAACCGGCCACGGCCTGCGTCGAGTGCGGCGAATGCGAGCCAAAATGCCCGCAGAAAATCGAGATCGCTCAGCAGCTCGAGCAGGCACACGAGCTGCTGGCATGCAACGAATAGACAGCGGAAAGCCGAGCGACAAGACGCTTCGACGAGGACGAAGAGGACGACTCAAGGGCAAGCCCACATTGGGGGCCAATGGCATTGACTTAAGGGCGTGGGTCTGCGTAGGGGCAGCGCTGAGCGAGACC
>JABMSA010000697.1 GCA_013202185.1 Planctomycetota bacterium | reverse complement strand
GTTAACAGCCGCTCACTCTACCATTGAGCTACCGGGGATAGTACTGTTCTCTTATGTTAATATAGCAACGTTCCGTTGAGGAATCAAGCTGTTTTTGCACTTGCCCCGGCCGAATGGTGGCTGACAACATGGTTGCCGGGCCGCAGATCTCTACGGCCCGGGGCTAAGGAGCGAGGGTTGCGTTGCCCTATGACGTGGGCTTTCATGAATTGTTTTCGTCGTCGGATAGTAGCCGTCGGATGGTTTCGTCGAGGTCGCACAGTTCGATGTCGTCGCCCGAAATGGGGGGCATCTTCTGAAATCTCTTGAGCTCTTCGTAGCTGCTGAATTCGACGAAGTGGCCGAATCCGTAGTTGACGAAGTATTCGCCTTGCTCGTCGTTGTCGGTTTCGGGTGGGAGGTCGATGGGCCGGCATGCTTGGTGGAGGTCGTCGCCTTGCAAGGATATACCGCGCTTGTTGTGTCGCATGAAGATTTCCTCGGCGTGCGCGATGAGTTGGTTGAGGCGGTCGATCTGGCGTCGGCCTTTGTCGGCGGCGCTGGCAAGACGCTGGGCGGCGTGGAGGAGTTTCTCGATGTTCTTTTCCAATTTCTCCAGCAGTTCGTATTCCGCGTCTTGTTTCCGCTTCATGATGACGAGCTCCTTCGGGGGGGCTTGTGGGTTCTTCGTCGCTTGCTGAGGATATAACGGAAATCCGAACGGGAACTTTAGCTGTTTTGGTGGGTTTTCCGGTGTTGGAGGCGGAATGGTAAGCGGAGGGGTGGCACGATGTGCGTTGCCAAGTGTGTCGCTTTGCCTTGAAGTGTCGTTGTGGCACTGTTAATCCTTGCTCATCGGTGGCTTCGCAAGGGTGGCAGCTCATGAAAACTACGTCGTAAGTAGTATGTATTATTGGAGTTACGCCCGGACTGTGCATTTTTGTGGGGGCTTATGGCATGCTTTTTGCAATATACCTTGGCAAACGCTAACGATAGCCACAAAGGAGTGCAAGAATGACCGTCAAAGAAGCTAATGCTCAGAAGAAATGGCTGAGTTGTCTCAGATGCGGTGAGCAGATTTGGACGGATCGCTGCCATCGTTTTTGTCGGCGCTGTCGCATCGCTATTCAGCGTTTTGATTATCGGATCCCAGACAGTTATTCTGTTGCAGGGGATTCGGTGCTCAGCAGCGCGGCAACAGAATCATATGAATGACGGGCGAGCGTGCCTGTTGCGCCGCAAGTGTTGCACGGCGCAGCAAGCGGCTGTCCGAGTTCCGATGGAGGGGGGGCCGCTGGGCCTGTGACCGGTCGAGTTTCCGACTGGTCGGCTCCAGCCGGCGAGAATCGGGAGGTGAGGAATGACAGCCGCGCGCGGGCGGGGGATCGCGACCTGCCAATTGTTTGCCAGAAGTGCTGCCGCAAGAAGCGTTTTGACGGTAGCAGTTCTTATCGCTCTTTTTATCATACCTCACTTCGCTCATGGGGCGGAGTGGAAACCAAGGCACCAAGAGCCGCTCGATGTGCGGCGTTTCGCATCTGAGTTGAACGCCGCCATGGTGGACGTGGTCGAGAATTCCAGCCCAGCCGTAGTCAGCATTGTTACCACAAAGTTTGACTTCGACCCAGGCCACCCGAGCGGCTCAATTTTACCAAGCGGCCCGCAGAACGGCCCCACCGGTGCTGCGGAGGACCCGGGCTCGAACCCGATGAGGAAAACGGGGATCGGCTCGGGCACGCTTGTCAATCTTCTGGGCGACATTTATGTTCTCACCAATTTTCACGTTGTGCACGGTGTAGACCGCATCCTTGTACAGTTGCAGGATGAGCGCGAATTCGAAGCGTCTGTAAAGGGATGGGATTCAAAGGTCGACATTGCGGTTCTGGAGGTTCCGGGCGCCGAAGATCTGCCGTCGGTTGCCATCGGCAGTTCTGAAAAGCTGCGAGTGGGCGAGCTTGTGCTGGCGATGGGCAGTCCGTTTGGGTTGCCACACACTGTTACCATCGGCATTGTTTCGGCCGTGGGCCGCTACGCGCAAGGTATCGAGGAGTATGAAGATTTCATCCAGACCGACGCGGCGATCAATCGCGGCAACAGCGGCGGGCCGCTGCTGAACCTCAAGGGGCAAGTGGTTGGCCTGAACACTGCTATCCGCACCACGCACATGGGAGGCAACGTGGGTATTGGTTTTGCGATTCCCATGCACATGATCGTACCAGTGGCGGAGCAATTGTTGAGCGAGGGGGTTGTTGCCAGGGGGTGGCTGGGCACATCGGTTCAGAATATTACTCCCGGTCTTGCCCGGGCATTTCTGATGCCGAATGCCACGGGGGTTGTTGTAACGGCGATCACCCCCGGCGGGCCCGCCGAAAGAGGAGGCTTGAGCCGGGGTGACATTATCCTGCAGGTGGACAACAGCAAGATAGCAAACGCAAACAAGCTTCGAAACCTCATAGCCGCAACCAGGCCTGGCAGCACGGTCAAGATGGCGGTTGTGCGGGGCAGAAGGACGATGGCGCTGTTGGTGACCGTTGGCCAGGGGCCGTTCGCAAAAGATGAGTTCCGGCCGCCAAGTAAGAAGGAGAGGTGGACCGGCCTGGGCCTTACGATTCAGGACGTGACCGCCGACATCGCAGCGGCCATCGGGTTGTCGGAGCCCGGCGGGGCGCTGATAACCGACGTGGCGGCGGGCAGCCCGGCCGGCAGGGCGCGGCCCGTGCCGTTGACCCGAGGCGACGTCATTCTCGAGATGCAGCGGATCCCAGTGAGGGGGGCTCAGCACCTGCGGGCTATGTTGAAAACCAGCAAACCGGACGCAAGGGTGCTGCTGTTCATCTATCGCAAGGGCAGCACTTTGTTCACCGTTGTAACGATGCCCGGCAGCAGCCAGGCGGTTTCGGATCCAAAGTAGTATGATTCGAAAACGGCCCGGCGCCTGCCTGGGAAGGCAGGGCGACGAGCGAAGGCGCC
>JABMSA010000696.1 GCA_013202185.1 Planctomycetota bacterium | reverse complement strand
GTATTTAGGGACCAGAGCACCAGGCCCCGCTTCCCTTTTCTGCTTGATTCCTTCGCCCGCCCGGCGTATAATCGCAAGGGTACCCGCCGGCGAAAGGAAACCAGGGATATGAAGCTCGGCGTGATAGCCGATTCGCACGACAACCTTGTGCTGATACGCACGGCAGTTGCGTGGTTCAACAACGAAGAGCAGGTGGATGCAGTGGTGCATGCCGGCGATTACGTGGCGCCTTTTGCAGTAAAGGAATTGGCAAAGCTCAAGATGCCGCTGCACGGTGTATTCGGCAATAACGACGGCGAACACCGCGGCATAAACAGCGTCATGCCGCAGATTGTCGATCCGCCGCTACACATCGACCTCGGCAAACGCAAGATCGTTGTAACGCATGATCTGGAAGCGCTGCCCGACGGCGAATGGAACGCGGCCGACATCGTGATCTGCGGCCACACGCACCGCCCGCTCATCGAGCGAAACGACCGCCTCATCGTCAATCCGGGCGAGTTGGGCGGCTGGCTCACCGGACGCGGCACCGCCGCCGTCATCGACCTGAAAACACTCGAGGTAACAATCAGGCACTTCGACCAATGAACAACATTATGAAACTCCTTTCGGCCTCCGCAATGCTGCTGGCTGCCGCAACCGGCTGCATACAGAGGACCCTTCAGATCGAGACGGATCCGCCCGGCGCCAATGTGTGGGTCAACGGCGAGAACGTCGGCAAGACACCGGCAAAGCTGCCTTTCCTCACATACGGCTCGATCGAGGTTTTCATGCAGATGGAGGGGCACGCCACCCGGAAAGAAGTGGTGCGTCTCAGGCCGCCGTGGTATGCTGTGTTTCCGATCGACTTTTTCACCGACGTGCTGTATCCGGGCACACTTCACGACCGCAAAACGTTTGGCTTCAAGTTGGATCGGCCGGCGCCGCCCGACCTCGAGGCGCTCCGGTCTCGCGGGGAGGAGTTTCGCGACAACGCCAGGGGGCTTCTGGCCCGCGAGCGGCGCAAGCGCGGCATTGCGGCGCCCGCGAAAGCGACGACCGAAAACAAGAGCACGGCGGATTCACCCGCAAAGCCGGCGCCGACCTCCAACTGAGCCATGCAGCTTTTCGCACCCTCCTACCTCGCGGATTTCACCTTTGGGCTTCTCTCGCCGGTGCGCGGCCTGCGAATAGTGGCCAAGAACCCAAAGCTGCTGCGATATTGCATATTCCCATTCCTTATCACCTTTGTGGCCGTTGTGTTGTGGATGGTGGCATGCGGATTCCTGGCAAAGACGGGCGTGGCCCGGCTGGGCGGCCTCTTCGAGAGCGACATTCTCCAATGGATCGCCTACATCCTGGGCGGGCTGGTTGCCGTGGTGCTGATGATCGGCCTGGCGCTGCTTTTCATCTTCGTTTTTGTCCAAGTCATTGCGGCACCGTTCAACTCGATGCTCTCCCAAGCCACCGAGTCGATCCTCGGCTGCACGGTGCCGGCCCTGGAGCCAAACTTATGGCGCGAAACAGTCGGGGCGATCCGCATCGGCGTGATGATGCTTATGCGCGCGCTGGCGGCAACGGTGATCCTGCTGCCGATCAACCTGATACCCATCGTCGGAACCCTTGCCTACGTTCCGCTTGCGATGTTCTTTAATTGCCAGGCATTGGGATTGGAGTTTATGGATTACTGCCTCGAGCGGCATCACGCATCGCTTTCGGAGCGGGTGGCCTGGGCAAGGGCCCACCGTCCTGCGGTTCTTGGGCTTGGGGCGTGTGTTTCCCTCTTGCTGCTGCTGCCGGTCATCAATCTTTTCTTCCTGCCGTTGTGCGTTGTCGGCGGCACCGAGCTTTTCGTGCGGCTGTCTGAGAAGGAGGCCCCCCTGACCCGATGTCGCCGCCGGGATTAACCCGTGGCGTTGGTCTGGCCGGCGTGGGCTTTTCGGTCTATCAGGCTCAGCCCTTCCATTTTCGAAAGAAGCCTCTCGCGGTCGATAGGCTTGAAGACGTAGGCTTCGCAGCCCAGGTTGAAGGACAGGAGTACCTCGTCGGTGTCTTCGGCCGTTGTGGTCATTATGATCTTGGCACCGTCGCCGCCCTTTACACCGTGGTCTTCTTCCCACGCGCGCATCTCTCTCATCACGGTGCGGCCATCCATCTCCGGCATGACAATATCAAGGCAGATCAGGTCGTAGGGGCGTCTTTTCTCCCACGCCAGGCGAAAAGCAAGCAGGGCTTCCTTGCCGTCGGCGGCAGTGTCGCATTCGCCGTATGGCGAGAGGAACTTCTGCAGGAGCCTTCGCCCCATCAGGTCGTCATCCACGATCAATATTCTCAAGTGATGCCGATCCTGGCGGCTGGCTTCCGATTCCATAGGTCTATCTCCTCGTCAACTCTCCTGCTCTGTGCGAGCAACTCATGCTATACCTGCCTTCTATGGCTTTCGCCAACGCACGGCGGCTCACCTTGGCGGCAAAAATGCCTACCCCCCAGATCATCACTGCGCCCAGCAAGAGCGCAAGAATCAGCTTGTGAGATATCTTCATTGATGAGATGTTCCTCCACCTGACACGGCCGAGCAGTAATGCACATCGCGCAGAAACATTATCTCTGCCGGAACCTCCTATGTACTCTAACACTTCAGTATCGGCATTATCAAGGCGCTTTTCATCACTACAACGCCAGGCGCACCCCCGCCATTTGCCTCCGATGATCGCTTACAAAAGCTTGATTCTTCTCCCCTGCACTCATATAATGTGTTGTCAGCAAAAATGCAGCCCGCTTTCCGGGCCCCGTTGGGCGTCAGACCGCGTGGAGAATCCGATGGCAGAAGTGAACCGGGTGCACGTCGTTGCGTGCGGCGTACTCGCCCTGGATATCAGGGCTCTGGCCGAAAAACTCGGCATGAGCATCACCACCGACTTCCTCGAGGGCGGGCTGCACAGCACGCCCGGCGAGCTGCGCCGAAGGCTGCAGGCGGCCATCGATCGCACTTCGGCCGCGGGAGGATGCGATAAAATCGCCGTAGGCTATGGGATATGCGGGCGCGGCTCCGTTGGCATACACGCGCGAAACATACCGCTTGCCATCCCCAAGGCTCACGACTGCATCGCGCTCTTCCTCGGCTCCGACGCCGCCTACAAGCAAGAATTCTCACGCTTTCCCGGCACTTATTACATCTCGCCCGGGTGGTTCGAGGAAAAGGTGCAGCCCTCATCCACCCGAAATGAAAAGGCCGAAAAGAAGAGCGAACAGCAAACAGGAGAACTCGAGCGCCTCACTCAAAAGTACGGCGAAGACAACGCACGCGCCATCATCGATTTCATGAATAGCTGGCAAAGAAACTACCAGCGCGCGGCGTACATCGACACCGGCTGCGGCGAGGATTCCAAGTACGCCCGGCACGCACGCGCCCTTGCCGAAGAATTCGGATGGAAATACGAAGTCCTGCCCGGAAACCTGTCCCTGCTGGAAAAGATGCTCACCGCCAACCAAACGACCAGCGAAATCCTCGTCGTGCCTCCCCACCACGTTACCGCGTTCGATCCGCTCCAGGGCGGCCTCAAGGCCGTACCCGTGTGGAAAGAAACGCCCGTGACCGCGCGCGGCCCGGAAGCCACCGGCGCACGCAAGGCCTCACCCGGCGCGCCGGCCTCAAGCCGCGTTCGCATCGGCCTCGGAATCGATGCCGGTGGCACATACACCGACGCCGTGCTCTACGACTTCGCGGCCGACAGTACCCTGTGCAAGGGCAAGGCGCTCACCACCAAGTGGAACTACACCGTCGGCATCGAGCAGGCCCTCGCCGCGCTCGCCCCCGACCGGCTCGCAAACGTCGACCTCGTCGCCGTCTCCACCACCCTGGCAACCAACGCCATCGTCGAAGGCCACGGGCAAACGGTGGGCCTGCTGGTGATGCCGCCCTACGGCATCTTCCACCCGTCCGACATCCCCCGCGAGCCCAAGGCCCTCATCCAGGGTCGGCTCGAGATTGACGGAACCGAAATCAGCCCCATCGACCCCGCCGAGATCCTTCAAATAGCAGCCGAGATGGTCAGATCGCACGACGTCGGCGCGTTCGCCGTCTCGGGCTACGGCAGCACAATCAACCCCGAGCACGAGCTTGCGGTAAAGAAAATCCTCAGAGAAGAAACCGGGCTCAGCGTAACCTGCGGGCACGAGCTGTCCGAGCTGCTCAACTTCCGCACGCGAGCCGACACGGCCGTGCTCAACGCGCGCATCATCCCCCGGCTCGAGAAATTCCTGCGCGACGTCGACACCTCGCTGCACAGGCTCGGCCTCGCCGCACCCGTGATGGTCGTCAAGGGCGACGGCTCCCTGATGAGCACCGCCACCGCCCGCGAACGCCCCATCGAGACCATACTCTCGGGCCCGGCCGCGAGCGTTGCCAGGGCAATACGCCTCACAGGCCGGTCGCACGCGATCGTCATCGACGTCGGCGGCACAACGTCCGACACCGCAACGGTGAAAGACGGCCTGGTCCGCACCTGCCCCGACGGCGCCCACGTGGGCCGATGGAAAACGCACGTGAGAGCACTCGACATGCGCACCATCGGGCTGGGCGGCGACAGCCTGATCTCTTACGCCAACCGCGCCG
>JABMSA010000695.1 GCA_013202185.1 Planctomycetota bacterium | reverse complement strand
GGCAAGGGCTTCGCCATCGGCTCGGCCGCGCTCACGGCCCTGGCGCTCATTGCGTCGTTCATCACGCAGGTACGCGTGACCATGGAGCAGATGCCCGAGGGCCGAAACGTCATAAAAGTAGGCGACAAGATCGTGGCCGCCGCCGACGCCACCTACATGCAAATCGCTCAGCATTTCGACATCACGCTCCTGAATCCGAAAGTGATCGCCGGCATGCTGATCGGCTCTATGTTGGCGTTTGTGTTTTGCGCTCTCACCATGAGAGCCGTAGGCCGTACCGCCGCCATGATGGTTGAAGAGGTGCGGCGGCAGTTCAGAGAAATCGCCGGAATCCTCGAGGGCAAAGCCGACCCCGACTATGCCGCGTGCGTTGACATCTCGACCAAAGGCGCACAGGCCGAAATGATTGTGCCGTCGATGCTGGCGTTAATAGTGCCCGTGGCAACGGGCCTCTTGCTCGGAGTGCCCGGCGTGGCGGGCCTGCTGGCGGCGGGGCTCGCCACCGGTTTCTCACTTGCAGTGATGATGGCCAACGCCGGCGGATCGTGGGACAACGCCAAGAAGTACATCGAAGCAGGCGCACACGGCGGCAAGGGATCGCCCGCACACAAGGCCGGAGTGGTCGGCGATACCGTTGGCGACCCGTTCAAAGACACCTCCGGACCGTCGCTGAACATCCTCATAAAACTGATGTCGATGGTCTCGGTTGTGTTTGCCGGCCTTATCGTCAAATACGGCGACCTGATCGCCCGCTTGGTCGACCAGGCAAAATAACAAAACGCCCCGCCTGCGCGGGCGAAACCCTCTCAGGGAGACATATATCGAAGGTATCGAAAAGGCCATAAGCTGCGCACGAATAGCCGACGAAATAAAGGCCGCCGACATCACCATCCTCGACCTCCGGGAGATCGGCGAAGTAACCGAGTTTTTCGTCATTTGCACGGCCGACAACCCCCGCCAGCTTCGTGCGATCTGGCGCCGCATCCGCGATCACTTCAAGAAGCAGGCGCTGCTGCCCCTCGGCGAGGAAACCGACAGCGACAAATGGGTGCTCCTCGATTACAACGACGTGGTCGTCCACATCTTCGACGCGGAATTTCGGGAATTCTACGACCTCGAGCTTCTCTGGGGAGACGCACCCCGCGTTGAGTGGGAAGAAGAAACTGAAGAACAGACAGCCTGACGGCTGACGGCCACTTTTCCATCAGGGAAATCCGCGCACTGCGCGGATCGATTTCTCATTGTGGAGCATACTTGGAAACAATACAGGATTTCCTGAAGTCCATATATAGAGAATACCAGGTAGTATTCTTTCGCGGCGGACGGGTGGTCAGGGGGCGGATTCGCGCGATGACCGACGCCGGCCTCGCCGATCTCAAGCAGCGGCTGCACACCATCGGGTGGCCACACAGGTTCGAAGAAATTGAAGGAGTAGACTACCTCAATTGCATGGTGGTCGACAAGCCCCTGCGGCGCCGCTATGCTCTTCATCTGGGCCTTTTCATCGCCACGGTGATCACCACCCTGCTCGCGGGCGGCGGCCTCGAACTCCTCGACTCCCACCAGGTAATTTCCCGCATTCTCGCCAACCTTGCGCTGGCGGCATGGTCATTCTTCTCCGGCGCGTCGGAGCGGGCCGCCCAACAACTCTCACAGGCCGGCGGGGGCTTTCTGGCGCTCCTCGAGATCATGAGATCAGGCATTCCCTTCTCTGCGGCGATCCTCACAATTCTCGGCTGCCACGAAATGGGCCACTATCTGATGGCGCGAAGACACGGCATGAACGTTACCCTGCCTTTCTTCATTCCGGTGCCCGTGGGCATCGGCACGCTGGGCGCCGTTATCCGTATCAAGAGCCCGCTGATGCATCGCAGGTCGGTGCTCGATATCGGAGCCGCCGGGCCGTTGGCCGGAGCCGTGGTGGCGATGATCTTTCTCACCGTCGGCCTGCGCATGTCGGAAATGACGCCGATGTCTGATCTCGATCCGCCGATCCTCTTTGGTGAATCGTTGCTGATGAAAAGTATGATATGGCTTCTCCACGGCAACCTGCCGCCGGGGCACGCGCTGGTTTACCATTCCTTTGCTTTTGCCGGTTGGCTGGGGCTGCTGATCACGGCCATTAACCTCATGCCCATCGGGCAGCTCGACGGCGGCCACGTGGCCTATGCGCTTTTCGGGAGGTTCCAACGCCGCCTTGCCTCGATGGCCTTCGGCCTGCTTGTAATGTTTGGCCTGCTTGGGTTAACCGGCGAAGTCGGGTTGACACAATGGCACGGGGCCGGCAAAGCATACCTGCCGTGGCTCTTGTGCGCGGCTTTCATGCGCAGCTTCATGAAGCCCGCGCACCCGCCGGCGCTCGACGAAAGCGTACGCCTCAACACAGGCCGGGTGCTCGTGGGCGCCCTGTGCCTGGCCCTGCTGGTGCTCTGCTTCATTCCTGCACCAATGACCTTTATATCGACCGAAGGCGCCGTATAGGCCGGATTCTCGAAACGAATGTCGCCTCGCGCCTGCACGGCGACGGCGTGGGAAGCGCTGCTGACGATCTCGTTGATAAGGATCAAAGACGCCGCCATCTCCCCCGCCCCGAGCCGCCTTGCTTTGCCCTTGAATCTTGCCCTCGAGGGGTGTATAACATTGCCACGCTTGGTGGCCTCTTCCTCGCAGGAGATGAATTGCCGGCAGCACCGATAATTACCAGCCGTCAGAACAGCACAGTGAAGCGTGCGCGTGGGCTTGCCCGCGGCAAAGACGTGGCGACCGCGCCGGTGATGTGCGTTGAGGGCGTGCGCCTGCTCGAGGATGCCCTGGCCGAAGGCGTCCGATTCGATGCTGTGCTCCTGAGCCCCAGGCTCGACGCAAGCGAACGCGGCGCCGCGCTCCACCAGAGCCTGGTGCAGTCGGGCAATCCGCTGCTTCACGCCACCGATCCCGTGCTCGAATCGATCAGCGATGCCGCCGGCAGCCAGGGCGTGGCGGGCCTCGCACACAAGAAGAAGCGGCAGCAGACGGAACTCTTTCCGCCCGACCAAACGCCGCTGGTGGCCGTGGCGTGGGGCGTGCAGGACCCCGGCAACCTGGGCACCATCATGCGAACCGCCGACGCTGCCGGCGCAACGGGCCTGATAACGACGCTCGGCACCGCCTGCCCTTACAACACCAAGTGCATTCGCGCGTCCATGGGCTCGATCTTCCGGCTGCCGGTTATCGAAGCCGACGACGGCCTGCCGGCCATCGATATGCTGCGCGAGCACCACGTTGCAGTGATCGGCACGTCGCTGAGCGACGGCTCGCGACACGTCGACGTAGACCTCACAAGGCCGGCAGCGATCATTCTCGGCAGCGAAGGAGAAGGCTTGCCCGGCGATGTGCTCCGGAGGTGCGATCAAACCATAAGGATACCGATCCACCCCAAGGTGGAATCGCTGAACGTGGCATCGGCCGCCGCAGTGATATTCTACGAGGCAGCAAGGCAACGTGATTTCAAGGAACTTGTATGACTTCTTTCATGCCCGACCTCACAGACCAACGCCCACGGATTGTCGAAACGGACTTCTTCGGCCTGCCCGTGGCGGCGGATAATTTCGAGAATGTTGCCGAGCTGTTCATCCT
>JABMSA010000694.1 GCA_013202185.1 Planctomycetota bacterium | reverse complement strand
GATCCGCATCACCGGAACAAAGGTGCGCTTTCACATGATTGGCGGAAAGACAGTCAACGTCGTGCTGCCCGACATCGAGCTGAAGGAGGTCCGCAACGCCGACGGCACTCCGCTCTTGCTTGCAGACGTCTTCAAGCAGGTGTTGGGTTCGATGGGCACTTCGGCCTTCAGGTCGGCCAAGGGGATTGCCCCGGACGATCTTCTTGCGGGTTTTGGCGACACGCTCGGCTCGGCCGGCAAGTTGCTGGGGGATGGCGGCAAGGCAGTGCAAAAGCTTGGCGAAGGGCTCGGCGGCATCGGTAAAGATGCATTCAAGGGGATCTTCGGCGGCAAGAAAAAGAAAGAATAGGTCGAGGAGGTAGCGCGGGCTCACTGCAAGAACGTGCAGCCGGCGGCATCGGTCACTTCTGGTCGGTCGTTCCGTTTCGTGTTTCTGCGGGGTGCCCGTTTGCACCGTTGGGTCGGCGGCGCGTTCCCTCGGGGCGCCTGCCACGCTTCTCGCGATGCTGCTTGCGGATCTCGAGGTATCGCTGGAAGGTTGCCTGGCGTTCTTTGTCGGGGAGCGTTCGCCAGGCGCTAATGTTGCGGAAGAATTCGGCGAGCTGTTCGTCGGACATTTTCCGGAATCTCTCCTGCACTCTCTTGCGGATTATTTCGCGGCGCTCGGGGGGCATCTTCTGCCATCGTGCGTGCCTTTTCTTCAGCAGCTCGCGGTGCTCGGCCGACATCCCGCGGAATGACCGCCACCGCTCGCGAATGGCCTGGCGCTTCTCGGGGCTTAGCTCTTTGAACTTGTGCCAACGTGCGCGCAGGCGCTCTTGCTGCTCGGGCGAGAGATTCTTGAACCTTTCGAAGCGGCGTTTCAGGGCCGCCTGCTCGTCGGGGCTGAGGTCGTTCCATGATTCACCGGCAGGCAGAGCGGGCCGCTCGGGTGCGTCGACGGCTCCGGCCAGGCCGCCGATGACCATCGAAGCAACGATCATGCTGATGACGACGGTTCTCATTCGTCACCTCCCTCGTCGTTGTCGGCGTCGGCCACGGACAGCATCGGGAGGTCTTCGATCAGCTCCATCGTCTGGATCATTTCGTAGTCGCGCAAGAAGGCAACGTCTGCCGGCGGTGCGGGTTTGGCGGGCTTGCCTTCGCCGGCGCTGATCCATCCGGCAAAAAAGGCGATGAAGAAGCCGGCAGCCATTGCGGGCGACCACTTCAGCACGCGCAAGATGGTCGACGGCTTGCGCTGCTGCTCGGCGAGCCCCTGCCAGAAAGCCTTGGCGTAATCGGGCGCAGGCTCGACGTCGTCGTCGGCCAGAAGAGCATCCCACGTGGCGGAGAGCATGCGGAATTCCTCGTTGCACGCGGGGCATTGCTCGAGGTGCTCGCGGATTTCGCGGGCCTCTTCGGGCTCCAACTCACCGTCGAGGTAGGGTGAGAGCTTTGATCTGATGTGTTCGCAATTCATTTCAAGCACCTGTCCTATAACGTTCAACGTAGCGGCCGCGTGGAAGTTGCGGCGAAAACCGTGCGTCAGTTATCGACGAATTTCTTCAGCTTCTTCTTCAGGCTCTGGCGGGCGCGATGCAACAGTGCTTTCACTGCGCTTGCCGATGTCTCCGTTGCCTGGGCTATCTGTTCGTAAGAGAGTTCGTTGTATCGGCGCAGGATCAAGACCATCCGTTGGTTGTCGGGCAGCGCGGCAATGGCCTTTCTGACGGCCGACTGCAGTTCGCCCCTCTCGAGATTATCGGGCTGTGCTGCTGCGGGTGGATCGATGGCAGCGTCGTCGTCGAGCGACCCGGGCCTGCGGCCTGCGCGTCGAAGCTCGCTGTAGCAGGTGTTTCGCGTGATCGTGTAGAGCCACGTGGTGAAGCTCGCGGCCGGCCTGTAACCTGCGGCGGATTTGAAAACCTGGAGGAAAACGTTCTGGGCAATGTCTTCGGCGAGAACCGGATCGCTGAGGAACCGACGGGCAAGGTTGACGACGGATTTGTAGCGCCGCTGCATCAGCCGCTCGAAATCGTGGATGTTGCCCTGTTGGAAGCTCAGCATCAGCCGAACGTCTTCGTCCACGATGATTTCCTCGCAGCACAAATACTTATGTACCAAGAAAAACGCTCTGCAGCCCGCTTCAGCGGGCTTCACGGCCGGCCGTCAGGACGGACGCCTAGCCCCGTCCTTTAGGGCGGGGTATCATTCATCCAACACACCCTGTTCGCAAGTATGGTCACCTACTTGTAG
>JABMSA010000693.1 GCA_013202185.1 Planctomycetota bacterium | reverse complement strand
CGAGGTACGTGCCGGCCGTCGGAACGGTTACGACGCGCTTGACGGTCGCGAGGCCGTTCTTGAACATTCCGACGGAGACGATCCGGCTTTCGAGTGTCGTTTCCTGCCCGAGTGCTCCGGCCGCAAATGCCACTGCCAGAACTATTGCCATCGCTGTCCTTCTCATTCTCATTCTCCTTTGTCGCCGAGCTTGGGTTTCGACGCGGAACGCCCGCGTCCATCAGTTCTTTAGACGCCGCTCGTGCGGAAAAGTTTGTAACGGCGTTGTAACAGTGCGGCGGGCCGGCCCGATCTGCGTGGCCGCGCGCCTCTAATTGAATTATAGCGCAAACGCAACGCAATGTGTGTAACGGGTGTGTAACAAGGGGGCCTGATGTGCCCGCGCCGACAGCGACGAACACTACGAAGACATCCACATCGTCACCGACCTCCTGTACCTCGACGTAGAGTTCATTGCCACAATGTACAAATACCGGTGGGAAGTGGAGCTGTTCTTCAGGTGGTTCAAGAAAATACTGAAAGCCGACAAGCTGCTTTCCCTCAGCAAGAACGGCCTGACGATTATCATGTACTGTGCGCTCATCGCATCGTTGCCGGTGGTATCGTGGACAGGCTGCACGCCCGGCAAGCGCACCTTTGAGATGATCTGTCTGTTCTTCCTGGGCGTGGCCACCGCCGCCTCTAAACGGCGAATGGCGGGCATTCACGTGGGTACCGGGGTTCTTGCGCGTCTGACAATTCGTTCCCCGGCAAGCGAATTCCGACAACGCAGCTAGCTCACCCACACGAAAAACGTTTGACAAGTTCCAGTAGTGCGGCTACAATTAAGGTATAAATGTTTCCGAGCGTAATGCCGTGTACCGAAGGGTGCGGCAAACAACTCGAGGGTGAGGAATACACATATGGTTCCAACTACGCTTTCACGCATTCTGATAACTCAAACAAGCGATCAGCAGGTGATTTGGCTGAAAGAGCAAAACGGCGACCGCACCTTCCCGATCGTGATCGGGATCTTCGAGGCCTACGCGATCAGCAGGAAACTCAACGACGAGGCGATCGAGAGGCCGCTTACGCACGACCTGCTCGCCAGCGTATTGGGCCACCTCGACGTGGGCGTCGAGCGCATTGTCGTTACCGCCCTCAAGCACACGACGTTTTATGCCAATATCATTCTGCAACGAAACGGCGAGAGCATCACGGTCGATGCCCGGCCCAGCGATGCCATAGCGCTGGCCGTGAGGGTGGGCGCGCCAATCTTCGTCGAGGAAGAGGTGTTTGATCTTGTGGGCAAGCCAGAGGCGCCTCCTGAAGAATCGCAAGACTAAAATCATCCCCCGCGGAGGGATGCCGGAGTGGTCGAACGGGACGGTTTTGAAAACCGTTGAGGCCCTGACAGGCCTCCGGGGGTTCGAATCCCTCTCCCTCCGCCAGAATATGCACAGCTCAATCCTGCCTGACCGGGCGATACCGCCTCATCTCATCCGAATCCTCCTCGCCTGTCCGCCACAGCCTTGGCGACGGCGGCTCCTCGTCGTCGATCCGTTTCTTTCCGAATCGTCCTGGTCTGCGAATGGATTGCAGCGCTTGCATGGCGATCTTGCGGAAAGCGGCCGCGCCGCCTGGCTTCGGATTCGCGGCGCCTCTTTATCGATTCAATTCGGCGCTTCAGCTCTTTGATCTTGCCGGCTCTCGCCTGCAGGAAGACAATTCGGGAGTACGCATCAAGGCGTTGCTCTGTGAAACGCGGGTCGGGTTTCTTAGGCCAGGGACCTCTGCCGAAGAGGGCAACGGTATGTACATGGCATGTTCTCCTTATGTCCGACCAACTGCCGCAACGCCCCTTCAGCCTGGAACGTATAGCTACTTCTCAGTATTAATCAAGAAGAAA
The DNA here is from genome assembly GCA_013202185.1 of Planctomycetota bacterium. Lineage (GTDB taxonomy): Bacteria > Planctomycetota > PUPC01 > JABMSA01 > JABMSA01 > JABMSA01. Next base: position 1,266 of record JABMSA010000693.1, on the reverse strand, counting down.
CGCTATGCGAAGAATTTCCTGTTCCTCAGAGCTGAGTTGACTCTTGTCCTTCCAGAAAGCTCAATTCCGAGGATGGCGCGGGCCCGGCTGTGCCAGTGACGAATAACGCGCTTCATGCCCCGGTCGAGTCAACGGGCGCCCGGCATCGGGAGGGAGGGAGGGAGGGAAGATCTGCCGACTATATCTCCTCGACATCCAGGCCGAAGACTCTCGCGATGTTGCGTATATCCGGCAGATGGTGGCCGGTCATCAGGAGGGTATGGTGCGAAGTCAGCGAGGTAATGAATCTGTGACCGTCGTTAATTCGGATGACGCCACCGTTGAGGCAGTCCGAGTTCGGGAAGCCGGTGTAGAACTCAAGGACGCCCTCGGCGATCGTTATTGTGTCCATCGAGGCGTTGAGCTTCGCGAGTGTCACGTTGCCGGTCGGCAGCCGCGCATCGATGACGGTGGCGTTGTCGTCCACCATCGCAAGGACCTTTTTCCGCAGCGTCCATTCGGTTGCGAAGTCCTGCGGAATGACGCCCATGTAGCCGCAGTGGGCCACGAGCACGTGGTCTTCCGGCGCGTCGTCGACTTCGGGGAACCCCTCGATTCGCTCGTGCTTCAAGGCCGCATCGCCCATAAGAAACGGATACAGGTTGGTCATCATGATCGGGACGTCGAGCGACCTGTACAGAATGAAGTGCGTGAGCATCGACATTATGTCGGCCTCGCAGCCCCAGATCATGCGTCTTTCCTGGAACAGCAAATTCCATGCGAGGCACGGGGTAGTGTCCGAGAAGTGCGACTCGTTGAGGCAGTTGATCCCGACTGCGCGGACGGTGTCGTCGTCTTTGAGGTGCTGCTTGACGGCCAGATAAAGTTTGATGGCGCTGTTCAGCGATCCGCGAGGGACATCCTCAACGGGGATGGATAAACGCTTCGCGGTTGCGACAGCCTGTTCGTCGGGAATGTTCCTGGCTTCAACCCCAAGCTGGCGGAAGCTCTTCTTCTCGACGGCGACGCCGAATTTGTCCAGCATCCGCCGGATACACTGATCTTCCCACCAGTAGAACCGCTTGAAGATGCCGGCCTGGGCGCCTTCGCCGGGGTCCTCTTGAAAAACCAGGAACCTTCCCCCGCGCAAGGCGCGTTTCGCGCAAAGTGCGTCGCAGGTCCTCCTTGCCTGATCAAGACTATAGGGCGCGATTGCATCGATGCCTTCCGTCTTGAGGTAATCGAGGATCTCCCAGTCCCACATCGACATCGTGGCGAACTCAGATG
>JABMSA010000692.1 GCA_013202185.1 Planctomycetota bacterium | reverse complement strand
CTCGAGCATCGGGCCGGAGGGGGGGATGTGGTCGTAGGCGGGCGTGATGCATTCGACGGTGCCGATGCCGCAGATGGCTTTGCCTGCCTGGCATACGCCCGCGCCCAGCGAGTTGCAGCATTGGTCGTGCCCGCCGACCACGACCTCGACGCCGCGCGGCAGACCGAGCCGCGAGGCCATGGTATCGCTGACGGTACCCGCAATTGCGCCGCCGGGCTTGCACTCGGCGAGCTTTTCGCGCTCGATGCCGCCAAGCTCGAGCAGCTCGGGCGACCAGTCTTCCTTGCGGATGTCGAACAACAGCGTGCGGTTGGCGTGTGAGAAACTTGTTATCGGATCGCACCCGAGCATGAAGGCGATGAGATCGCCCCACAGGAGGAATTTGTCGGCGCGGCCATAGAGTTGGGGCTGATGTTTGCGCAGCCACAGGAGCTTGGGGAGCGAGTAGTTTGGGCCGGGGATGTTTGGGTTGATCGCGTAGAACCATTCGGTGTCGACTTCGCGGAACAGTTCGTCGAATTCGTCGGTTCCGCGGGGGTCAACGTGCAGGATGCAGTTGCCCAGGATTTCACGGCCGATCGTGACGGGCGTAACGGCCTCGCCGAATGAGCTGACGCACAGCGCGGTGACGGGCTCGGCTTTGGTGTGCGAGGCGACTTCGGCGATGGCCTGCCATGAGCACTCGAGCACGTGGCGGCTGTCAAGCTCGGCCCAGTCGGGCTCAGGGTGCAGCGTGGCATATTCGCGGTAGGCGTCGGCAAGCAGCCGGCCGTCGATCGAAAACGCCGCGACCTTGCAGCCTGTTGTTCCGATGTCGATGCCGAGCAGGCTCATGGTTCATCCTCTAGCGACTGTTTCTCAGACCAGCGTCACATCGTAATCGAGGTACTTTGCGAATGCCTCGGCGACGGGCTCGATGACGTGCCCGGGCGTGACGCTCACGTGATGGCGATGGCCCAGGTAGCCGACCTGCTGGAGGACGTCTTGCAGGGCGTTGACCTCCGCCACGCCGGCGCAGCCGAAGAAGTCGTCGGGGATGGGGTCGTCGGTGAACTTGCCTTCGCCAAGGTAAAACTCGAGGTCGCCGCTGTTGGTGAGCATGCTGCCGAAGGTCATTGCGCCGGGTGTGATCCGGCCGGTGTTGCAGCCGTATGAGCAGCCGGCACCGACGGTGTTTAGCAGGATTGCGTGGTCGGTGATCTGCCCCTTGCCGGACATCATGCTCGCGGGCACCGGGCCGCAGTGGAAGAGGATGCACTTGTCGTCGTCGTCACCGTAGTTGTTGTTCCAGTCGAGGCACGTAGCTACGTTGCCCGATGCCTTGCTGAGGCCGTACATGGTGACGGCGTTGCCGACGTCCACCTCGCAGGCGGCGACCATGCCGCGATTGTTCAGCTCACTGAGCAGCACGCAGGGCGAGATGCCGAGCTGCTGCTGCATCTCGAGCCAGCAGCGGATTGCGACGGCGTCGAGCCCGCACTCCTCGATCAGGTCGTCGATGGCCACGCCCAGGCGCACGATCTTGTCGAACGCCTCCCTGGGCACCTTGGCCCAACTGGTGTAATCCCTGAGCTGCTCGGCCTTGGTCTTGACATTGTCGGCGCCGGCATCGAGGGCGTTCATCCGTGCGAAGACGTCTGACAGGTCGAAGGTCTCCATTGTGATGCCGTGCTTTTGCAGCGCCAGTTCGTCGATGCGGACGGTCTTGAATGCGGTGGTGCGGGCGCCGAGTGCGCCTACGGTCATCTCCTTCATTCCGCCCACGACTCGGCAGAGGCGGTCGAAGTAATCGAGGTTGTCGGCGAATCTGCTGGTGGCGGGATCGACGGTGTGCGGCGTGAGTGCGGTGAACGGCACGCCGTACTGGCAAAAGACATCCATGACGGAGAACTTGCCGCAGAATGCGTCGCGGCGCAGCTCGGGCGCCATTTTGTCCAGCTCGTCGGGATAGGCCTGCACGAGGATGGGCACGCCGGCGTCCTTGAGCGCCGCGACGGCGCCGGTTTCATCGCCGAAGTTGGGCAGGCAGAGGATCACGCCGTCGTACTTGCTGCGATTGTCGCGGAGGAAATTGGCGTAGGTCTGGCCTTCGGCTACCGTCTCGACGGCGCCGTAGCGCGTGGCCTGCTCGTCGAGCATCAGCACCTCGTGGCCGAGCTTCTTGAGGATTTCGGTCATGTCCTTTCGGGCGCCGGCCTGCAGCGACGCAGGGAAAAACCCGCGATTGCCGAAGAAGACCGCAAATCTTGATTTCTGATTGTTGCTCATCATATTGCCTTTCTTTTTTTGGCAGAATCATTTATAGCAGAATCATTTTCAGAACCGCTCATGGGGTCCTCAATGATTCTGCTACTAATGATTCTGCTACTAATGATTTTGCCATAGATTCGTCACGCCTCTTTGCGGTTATGCGTTGTCATGCCGTGATCTTCCTGCTCGCGGGCATTCTCCTTGATGATATCCATGTGTGTTCGCCTCAACATATCAATGTGTTGACGGG
>JABMSA010000691.1 GCA_013202185.1 Planctomycetota bacterium | reverse complement strand
CCTGGTCGGCAATGCCGCGCGTGAGACCACAGCACAGGCCGCCGGCGCGACGGAGTTCTTCGACTACAAGTCCGACCGCCTTACCGAATCAATTCGCGAGACCTGCGGGTGCGAATTCGACTTCATCATTGACTGCTATGTAGTTATTTGTCAAGCCACTCCTCGAAACAGGATTTGGCGATGATCGTCGATCGCGTGCAACCTGCTATTCGATCTTGCAGCAATACAGCCATCCAATGTACTGCAGACCATTCTCCCGAAACGCCGGGGGCGGACCATTCTCCGTGTCGGGCTGGAGCCCAAGTCACAAACGGTCTCACCCCCTTCGTGCTCATCGACGGATCGTGCGTTCATGCCGTGTCGCCGTTTCGTTTCCGTTTCCTTAGAAGCCTGCCGTTGTCGTTCTATCCTTCTCGCCGGCGCGGCCGTTCAGGCCGCGTCGGTGTTCTTCGCGGGTGCGAAGCACCCGCCGCGCCCTTGCGCGTCGCGTCCAATATGCCACAGGCGTACCGCCAAACGTCGCATGACCGCTACGACGGCGATCTTCTTGTGTTTGGGATTGCGCTTCACGATGCGCTGATAGGCCGCTTCAGCTTCCGCGTCGTGGCGCACCCGCGACCACGTGGCTTGGCACAACACGCGCCGTATGCGCCACGGGCCCTGATGGGTGATGTGCCCTTTGTGTTCGCCGCTTTCGCCCGATTCATCGCTCGAGGGGACGAGCCCGAGGAAGGCTCCAACCTGCTTGCGGTTCGTGAACCGGCTCAGATCGCCCATCTCAGCGAGAAAGACCATGGCCGTCAGCAGTCCCACGCCCTTTTCGTCCATGAGGGCGTAGGCCGGTTCAGCATAGCGGACCGTTTCGCTCAGCCCTTGGACCTCGGTGTCGAGGATCGCGATTTCTTGCTCGATCGCTGCCATCTGGCGAAGCAGCGTGCCCAGCGCTACGCGCGCCCCGGGGGCCATCGCGCCGGAGGGCCGCAGGAGTCCACGCAACCACGCCCGATACGCCTTGGTCCAGTTTTTCGAGAACCGCGACGGCCTGCGGAGTCCGGTGCGCTTCAGCAGCATCCGAATTTGCGCTTTCAACGCAGTCAGTTTCTCGGCCAGATCAAGCCGCGCGCGGACGATCTCGCGGTCATCGCGCGTCTCCGGATCGGGAATCCACACCGACGGCAGCTCATTGCCGGCCAGGATGTGTCCGCGCAGAATCTCGAGCAGGCGCTCGGCGTCGCGCTCGTCGGTCTTGCGGCGCCGATGGTCGGCCGAACGAGCGATCTTCGTCGGGGCAAGCACGTGGCATTCGATTCCCGCATCGTGCAGCGTATCGTAGAGACCGAATCCCAGGCTCGACGCTTCGTAGGCGAAGATGATCTTGGCCCCGCCCGCCGCGTCCGCGCGCTCCTTCAAGTGCTGGATCATCGCCTTGCGGCCGCCCTCGTCGTTGGCGAACGAACGCTTCCAAGGTTGGTCGCGGCCCTCGGCTATCTTCAAGAGCATCGATTTGTCGTGCACGTCGCCGCCTACCATGATATACTTATCCATGGCCAGTCCTCCTACAGGAAAAGGGATTGGAAACGTACCAACATCAAACTGTACTTTCCTACCACCAAATCCTGTTCGAGGCAACTGGCCTTTTCTAATTAGCTACATGGTAACTCCGTGGTGCCGTGGTGAATTATTCGGATTAATGGCTGTGATGTTTTGACCCATTTGGGTGTGACCACTTGCACACTGCTCTAACATGGCGCGTCCTGGGTCTGTCAACTGCTTGACGGCCCAGGGCTGAAGGCCCAGCGGAGATTAAGCACTGTAACGCCTTGCGTACCAGTAAGTTACGACAACTTGGGTTCGTTTCGCAATTCATGCTTTGCCCGTCCCCTGCGTGCGGGGCCTGCGGGGCTGTGGGGGCTGTGCGGGCGGCGATGGGTCTTCGGAGTCGGCCGTTGAGGGCGGGTGGAGTTCCAGGGAGATGTCAGCGGTCAGGGGCGGCGCCACTTTTTCACCGGCGCGGATGCGCTGGAGGCGTTCGATCTCGTGCATGAGTTTGACCATCTGGTTCGTCAGCGCGGTGTCGTAGCGGCCGATGAGGTTGACGGT
>JABMSA010000060.1 GCA_013202185.1 Planctomycetota bacterium | reverse complement strand
GGCGTAGTACGCGGGCGTGCAGCCGGAGGTAACGCCCAGCGGCGCGGACCACAGGATCGCGCCCGGGGCGTCGTTGGTGGCCCCCAGGTTGAGCGCAAAGAGCTTGCCTTGATCGGCGCTGGAGGACGTGGCGATCGCTGTGGAGTTGCTTATGAATGCGCGGCCATCCGCTATCGTGACCGACGAGTTGAAAATGACGGTCCCGAGATCGGTAGTCCAGTTGCTCTCGCCGGTGTCGGCGTCGAGAGCAAAGATTTTCTGCCCGCTGCCGATCAGCACCGATCGCGATGCCGGATCGATACCCGGCGACGACCAGGAGTCCTGCACGCCGACGTCTATGGGCGTTTGCCACACGGGCGAGCCGTCGGCAACGGAATAAGCGGCCACGTAGGACGCGCTCCAGTCGTAAGCGAGGCCGTAGACGTAAACGCTGCCGTCAAACACAACCGGAGTGGACGCTGCTGTAAGCTCGAAATCCGGCAGTGCGGTCCAGCGGGGCTGCACCAGTGGTGGTGCAACCCCGCTGTCGGCGACAGGATTGTGCAGGCAATCGCCACCGTATTGCTGCCAGTGCTCAGCAGCATGCGTCCGGGATGATATCGCGACGACGCAGACGAGAAGAAACCCTGTCGTTTTCATTTTCTCGGTCCTTTACTTCCTGCGGCGGCATCTGATGAAGAGGCCGGCGCCGCCGATGAGCAGGAGGGCCATCGTGGCGGGCTCGGGCGTGACGCTCACCTTCGAGAAGCCATCTATCACGCCGGGTCCTTCAACCTTCACGTATTCGACCCAGTCGAGCCCGAGCTCTTCGATGTCGAAGGCCGTGCCGCCGCCGGAGCCGTTGTAGAGCGCGAGTGCGTCTACAACCGACAGGCCGCCGAGCTGCCCTGGTGTGAGGGAAGGGAGCATCGGTTTTGTGAAGTCCGACACGCTGTTGTGGTCCCACGCGCCGGCGTTCGCATCCCACGCGCTGAAAGCCTGCGTGGGCCAGTAGCCACCGGCGGTCGGGCCGGCAAAGGTATGCCACATGTTTCCGTCCTGGCTCACGGACACACTCATCGTGTCGAGGCTGAAGGCCGAGCCGGTATCGTTTATGATGTAGGAAGCCATGTCGGTGTTGAAATCGACCCACACGTTGGAATCCGCTCCGGAGAACGCAGCATTGCCGAAGATGATGAAGTCGGCCCCGTAGTAGTGACGGGGATCGTTGGTCACCGGGCTGTCGAACCTGACTGTGATCTCTCCCGAGGGCGAGAGGTTCACGATCTTGTCCGCCGTCCACGGCCCATAAACCATTGATATGTCGACGTCGGCGCCTTGGAAGCTGTTCGCCCAAGGATCGTAGAGAGTGAGCGTAGGCGATCCGAGAACGGTTGATGCGTCTTCGTAACCTGGTACCAATCCGCTGGAGCTTATCACTGCCGTAGCGAACGGACCTGCGTTTGCAGCCGGCGCGGCTGCGAGAATCAGAATGATGATCGATGTTTTCAAAGCTGTTGCCAAAGCAATTCCCCTTTTCTCTTGTAAGATGCAGTGCGAAACTGTAGAATCAGAATTGTGCGAGGCGTCTTTGCGGGCGCCTCCGCGCACCCCCATCCCGTGCTTGCTGTGCTCGCCGCACTTGCACGGGGTAGTACCATTGTCCTTATAGTTCCTCTTTTTCCTTATCACCTCCTTTGCCCTCTACCTCGAGCCAATTCGACGGACGCAAAAAAGCCTCCCTGCCGGAATGGCAAGGAGGCTTTAAGCAGACCCGCGCACTGCGGGAGTGTGCACGTGTTCGGCCTCGCCGTTCCGGCTCGGGAACGTATTCAGAGGTTTGGAATCGGGCAGGTTTCCTGACTCGCGGCTCACCCTTCAGCCGGGCCTTCCCAGTCTTGGCGACCAGTGGCGTAGTTCGGCGTCAGTACCGCTTACAGTGACGGCCTCGTGCCGGCTTCTCACCGGCTTCCCTTTTCACCAGCCCCGCACTCGGCGGCTCTGCCGCCTTCCAACACGGGGCCGGCACCCAATTTTCACGTATTATACCGTGCAGCCGCTGCACTTTCAAGTAAACTGCCGGAATTTCTGAAAGAATTCTGTTCCTCCGCAATGCCAGGTGCATAGAAGTCTTGTGGGCGCCACATGCCCGACTCGTCGGTTTGGCGAAAGGCGAAGTCGTGCAAGGACGTCCAGCCCCTGCCGGCTTGCCCGG
>JABMSA010000059.1 GCA_013202185.1 Planctomycetota bacterium | reverse complement strand
TCCACAGACCATAAGGCCTTGCCAGCGGCTCGATCTCAACTGGAAACCCGACCATCGCGTCCCAGCCTTCTTCGGCGCTCATGGCATCTACCACCACCTTGGTGTAATGGATTATCATCTTCCTTTCGGCGGGCTCCCAATAGGGCGCCGGCTCGAGGTAGAAGACATAGTCGCCGGGCTCCCTGACCTTGTAAGAGCATCCGAACGTTGTTTTTCCATCCACTGTTTTCGCCTTCAGCGTGCCCAGAAGGTCGTACTTCTTTCCATCCGCCAGAACGCCGAATTGACTGGGCGTTCCCATGTTCATGATTGGGCCGTTCTCCATCGGGTGGGTGAAGAGAACGGCCAAAGTGACGGTATGATCGCCTTCGGCAGTGACGATGTCGGTGGAAGGCAGAAGCACCTGAAAATGCGCGGGGGCCGTAATCGGCGGGAATGCGAAAGCTGTTGCAAGAACAACGAAACGTATGACGTTTTTCATTGGAAAGTCCCTTTCATTGCTGGACCATAGAATTGGGGCTACGCCAGCTTCTTGCCCGTAGAGCTTATTGAGAGGCCGGCATGGAAAACACCCTTCTGTTGACGCAGAAGGTCCGCGACGCGCCGGATCTTGCCGGCGCGGCCTTTGAGCATGATCATTTCGGCGCACGTATGCTTGTCGAGATGCACGTGCGTCGTGGCCAGAATTGTGCCGTGATGGTCGTGCTGCAAGTCCGTCAGTTTCTCGCTCAGTAGCCGAACGTGGTGGTCGTAAACGAGAGTGATCGTGCCTACGACCTCCTGGTCTTGTTGCCACTCCTCATGAACCAGTCGCTCGCGGATCATGTCGCGGAAGAATTCGGAGCGGTTGGAGTAGCGGCTGTCTCGCACCATCTTCTCGAGTCGCTTGAGGAGCGGCCTTTCGATCGAAACGCTGGTTCTGACCAGATCGGACATTTTTGGCTCTCCGGCGGATATTACGATTCTTATAATTATAATACGGCCGGTAAAAAAATCAAGGGTATTCATCGTGTGACGGCCGACCTCGCGCCGCAAGGCCGCCGGCCGAATGACGTTGACCGTCGGGATGCTTTGCAGGATTGCGGCTCGGTTGTGCATTCGCCCTGCAAAGCGCCCCTTAAGGCCTTTGTATTTGAGCGCTTGCAGCGGTATAATTCTTGGAGTGTCGTGTGTTTCGAGATGTGCCTCCCGATTGGGATGCGCGTGTTCGGCGCGCGTGCGCCCGAAAGCCTGTTAAGCAGGTGTAATGCCCAAGAGATTCTACGGATACATATTTCGAGAACTCGTCGAGGCGCTGATAATCGCTTTCGGCGCTTATACGTTCGTGATGATACTCGGGGCGATGTTCAAGCCGCTGCAGGCCGGCTTCGGCGTGATAACCGTTCTTAATATCCTGCCGTATGCCATGCCGACCGTTTTCCCCTGGTCGGTTCCCATCAGCGTGCTCACGGCATGCGTCATCGCGTACGGTCGGTTGTCGTCGGACAACGAGATTGTGGCGATAAATTCCCTTGGCACAAGTCCTGTGCACATTGTGGCGCCTGCAATCATCCTGGCGTGCGTGGTGGCTGTGCCGATGTTGTATTGCAATCACTTTTTCGAGCCCCGATCGCACCAGATGCGCAAGGCGGCCTTCACAGACGCCATGCTCAGTAGCCCGTTCAGCCTGTTGCGGTTCGAAGAGCCGGTGTTCGAGGTGTCGGGGGTCAAGATCTACATCGGCGAGGCCAAGGAAAACAGGCTGAAGAACATCTTCATTTTTCGCGAGAAGGATGTTGTAAAGGAAGACGAAAACGGCAAGCTCGTGCGTTCGCCCGGCGAGGTACAGCTAACATATGCGGCAGCCGCAACTTACGAGATCGTAGGGGACGGAGCAAATCGGGAATTGCAGCTTACGCTTCACGACGTCGTGTTCAAGTTCATCAGCCGCGATGAGCCTTACGGTTACAACTACATGCAATGCGACACTACAACCGAAACGATCTCGCTGGCGGAGAGGGCATTTGTTCCCGGCTGGAAAGATATGACCACGCCGGAATTGTTGAATGAAATCAAGAAATACACCGGCCCCAACGCCGAGCCGATCAGCGAGCAGAGGCTCAACGGCCTCCTCACGCGCGTGAGGATGCGCTGGTCGAGCGCTTTCAACGTTATCAGCCTTGCGCTTCTGGGTGTTCCTCTGGGAATCCTCACGAGAAAAGGACGAAAGCTCGTGGGCTTCGGCGTGAGCGTGCTCGTTGTTATTGTTCTCTACATTCCATTGGTATTCTGCGGCAAAGCCCTCAGCAACAACGGTTGGTTCATGGCGCCCCTGTGGCCGTGGGCCAGTGTTGTTGTTGTAGCGGCTCTGGGGCTGCTGCTGATCCGGCGCCAGATTAGGGTGTGACAATGATCCGCAAGCTCGACAGGTACCTCTTCTTCTCGTTCCTGACACCGTTCGTCCTTTGCCTTGTGCTGATCCTGGCGATGGTGATAGTAGTGGAAACGTCCGAGAGGATGGACAAGCTGCTGAAGTACAGCGGCTCCGCGTCATTCCTGGGCCTGTTGGGGCAGTACTATCTTTATCGGATTCCTGCGCTTGCCACTATCATCGCACCGATCATCACGCTTTCGGGTGCGATCGTGGCCCTGGTGAGGCTGGCGCGTAACAACGAGCTGATGGCGATGCAGGCGGCCGGCATCAGCATGAAACGCATAACCCTGCCGCTTCTTGTGGCGGGCATCCTTGCTGCTGCGACCGCCGCATACGTGCAGGAAGTGGCAGTGCCGCGCAGCGCACGCCCCATGCGGCGTGTCGGGGTCAGGCTGATGGGGAGCGGCGAAGACGACCCCATGATTTACAGGAAGATTCTAGCCGTCGATCCGAAAACCTCGGTGTGGCTGAGCATCCGCGAACTCGACACACGCAAAAACATCATCCGTCATGCCATGGCCGGCAGCCCGAAGGAAGGGATCGACAGGTCGCCCATGGAGATTACCGAAGCACGATGGAAAGACGGCGAATGGCGCGCAAGTGGCAGACGCACGGTCGGAGACGAAACGGGGAACCGCAAGATCGAGGAACTCGCCGACTTTCCCCTCGGCACGTCTCTTTCGCCGGAGGAACTCGCCGAGGGTGCCGTCGACAGTTCGTACCGCTGCCTGGCCGATCTCAAGAAGTTTGCACGGTTGTTCCCCGCTCGCGCAGCCAGGCTCAACACCGAAATCCTCAAGCGGATTACTTATCCGCTGACCAACATCATCCTCCTGTTGCTTGCGATTCCGCTGGTGGTGCAGGCAGGCGGGCGCGCCAGCGTGAAAGGCATCGGCCTGGCCGCGCTGGTATGCTCGGGCTTTTACGCGGTGATGTTCGCCATGCTCGATCTAGGCTACCGGGGGCACGTGCCGCCTGAAGTGGCGACGATCGTGCCGGTGGCCGTTTTCGCCGCGCTGGGCATCTGGATGTACCGACACACCCACGCCTGATCACGCCCCCGCCGCGCCTCAATCATATTTTACGCGCACGTCGAGAATGCCGTAGCCCAGATCCACGGCCAGATTGAAGATCACAATCAGGATGCTGTAAACGATGACGCACCCAAGCACCAGCGGATAATCGCGATTGAGCGCGCCGTTTACGAAATGCCTTCCCATCCCCGGCACGTCGAATATCTTTTCCACTACAACCGAGCCGGTCATCACTGCCGCCGCCGCAGGGCCGACAAACGAGATCACGGGCAGCAGGGCCTCGCGGATGGCGTGACGAAGCACAACTTTCATTTCCGAAAGGCCCTTGGCCCGGGCGGTGCGGATGTAGTCGCGGCTGAGCGCATCGAGCATTCCGCTGCGCGCCAGACGGGCGATGTATGCGGCAAACGGCGCCGACAGCGTGAGCGAGGGCAACACAAGCTGGCCGGCACCGCCCCAGCCCCCGGAAGGAAACACCGCCAGCCCAAACGAGAAGGCCAGAATCAGAAGCGGGCCGATCACGAGGGTCGGCACCGAGATGCCCAGCATCGACAGGGTCATCGTGGCGTGGTCGGGCCAGGCGCCCTTGCGCACGGCGCCGATGATGCCCGCCGGCAGGCCGGCCGCCAGCGCGATTGCCAGCGCCAGAAGCCCCAGCACCATCGACACCGGCAGCGACTGCGCGATGATCTCGGCCACGGTGAGGTCGGGGTATTTCATCGACGCGCCAAGGTCGCCGGTTGCGAGGCCGCCGAGGTACCGCAGGCACTGCGCCGCGAGAGGCTCGTCGAGGTGATACCGCGCGCGAAGGTTCTTCTCGATGGCGGGCGGAAAGGCCTTCTCACGGTCGAACGGCCCGCCGGGTGCAAAGCGCATCAGGAAGAAGCTGACGATTATGATCGCCAGCAGCACCGGAACGGATATCACCAGTCGGCGGAGAAGGTAGCTGAGCATACGTTAAGTGCCGGGCCTCGAACGTTGGCCTTTGCCGACGTGCTTGAGCAGTATGACGTTGCGTATGTTCGGATACATGCCCACAACGTCATCGCGATACATGTTTTGCACGCGATAGTAGTATATCGGCATGATGGGCATCCCGTTTGTGAGGATCGTTTCGGCGTTGCGGAAGATTGCCATCCGCTTCTGTGCGTCGGGCTCGCGGCCGGAGGAGCCGATCAGGGCATCGTAGTCGGGGTTGCTCCAGCCGGTGCGGTTGTTGCCTCCGTCGGTGATGAACAAATCGAGAAACGTGTTTGGGTCGACATAGTCGCCGATCCAGCCCGCCCGCGCGATCTGGTAGTCCTTGCGGCGCACGGTGGCGAGATGTGTTTTCCACTCGAGGTTGACAAGCTCGACGGTAACGTTCAGGTTTTCCTTCCACATTTCCTGCAGCACTTCGGCAACGTCTTTATGGCGTCCGCTGGTGTTGTAAAGCAGCTTCACCCTTGGGAAGCCCTTGCCGCCCGGGTAGCCGGCCTGCGCGATGAGCTTCGCGGCTTCCCCGGGGTCGAACCGCGGGCCGTCGGGCGCTGAGTAGCCGGGGATCTGCGGCGGAACGAACGTGCGTGCGGCTTTCTCGCCGCCCTTGAGAACGTAGCGCACCAGCCGCTCCTTGTCGACCGCGATGTTGAACGCCTGCCGCACGTGCACGTCGTCGAACGGCTTGCGCGTTGTGTTGAAGTTGTAATAGTACGTGCCCAGATAATCCGAGCCGTGAAAGTCGGGCCGGGCCTGCAGCTTCACGATCAGTGGCAGCGGCACCGAGGTCACGAAGTCGGCCCGTCCCTCTTCATACGCGTTGAGGGCGGTCATCTCGCTCTCGATCGGGAGGGCAACGATGCGGTCGGACACAACGTTGGCCGCGTCCCAGTAGCGCGGGTTCCTTTCCAGCACGATACGATCGTTGATGCGCCACTGCTTCATGATGAATGGCCCGTTGACCACGCCGCGCGCAACGAGATTCTTCGGCGACGCCCACGCGCGGCCGAGCTTTTGCACCGTTTTGCGGTGCACCGGCAAGAACGTGGAGAATGCCGTGAGCTCGAGGAAATAGGGCGTGACCCTCGCAAGGTGCACGCGGAGGGTGCGGTCGTCGACGGCCACGATGCCGACCTTGTCGAAATCGGCTTGCGCACCTTCGTTGAAGGCTTGTGCGCCGCGTATGCAGTAGAGCATGTAGGCGTAAGACGCGGCGGTCTCGGGCTCGAGCACGCGCCGCCACGACCACGCAAAATCGTGTGCGGTAATGGGGTCGCCGTTGCTCCATATTGCGTCGCGCAGATGGAAGGTGTAGGCCAGGCCGTCGGGCGAGATTTCCCATTTCTCGGCGGCGCCCGGCAGAGGCGAGAGGTCTTTCGGATCGTATGTTGCAAGCCCTTCGAAAAGGCCGTTGGCCAGGCGGCCCTCGAGCAGGCCGGTCATTCGCGCGGGATCGAGCGTCTCGGGTTCGGCGCCCGACACATACACAAACTCTCTGACGTCGGCGGGCTGCTCGGGTTTTCCGCAGCCGGGCAGGGCGGCGGCAACAAGCAGCGGCAGGAATACGGCGATTCTCAAGGATGTTCCTCCTGTGTTACGGTGCGTACACAATATCACCGCGCGCGTGGAAAATCAAGGATGTACGAAAAAAACCGGGCGCCTGGCCGGCGCCCGGTGTGAGGTCAACTGTCGCATTGAATGCCGCCGGCGAGGGGTTAGTTGCCGAGGATCTTCTTGATGTCTTTTAACCGTATCCTTCGCACGGCCCACTTGGTTGCTTCGTCGGCCATCTTGCCGGGGTTGTCCTTGATGACAACAAAGTCCGTCTTGGGGGTCACGGTGTCGCTGACTTTGTTCCCGAACCTTTCAATCCTCACCGCAAGACTTTTCCTCTCCATGAGCTCGATGTCGTCTTCGAACACAAACACGCGCGGCTGCCCGCGCTTGAAGAGGGGGCTGATTATGTCGTCGTCTTTCATGACCGGATCGAGTTTGTCCCTTGTTTCCACGAATCCTGCAGTGCTGAAATCGGGCTTGACGTCGTTGAGCTCGATCGTGGCCTTTTCGCGACGCTTGCCGCCGGGCTCGGTTTCGCAGACGATGAACTGCATGCCGACCTGTGCCCCGTCTTTCAGGCCGATGTCGACGCTGCAGAATCTGCCCAGGTCGTCGACGTTGAGGATGATGCCGTCTGATTCGGCGTGATCGAGGGTAAACTCCTTTTCGCGAGTGCCGCTCTTGGCGAGTTGCACTTCCTTGAGTGCCTGGCGGGCCTGCGACAGCTCCTGCTTCGCCTTTCGGAGGTCGACCACGGACTTCTCGCGCAATTCCTCCTTCTCTTGTTTGAGGTCGACAATCTGCCGCTCGCGTTTTGTTATGTCGAGTTCGCGCGCCAGCAGCTTCTCGTTCAGATCCCGGTCATTCTGCTTGTACTTTTCATCTGCCGCAGTTACGCTTTGGCCGTATTGCTTCTCCAGTGCCGCGAGGTCGCGCTGTGTTTCGGCGAGCTGCCGGTTGATGTCGTCCTTGGCTTTGTCGGCGTCTGCGATACGCTGCTCGAGGTTCTGCTTTGCGAGAACCACCCGCCTCATGAACTCAACAAAGGTGGTTGCCTCGCCCTCTTGCGCGTCGATCGCCTTGACGCTTTTTTTGAGTTCATTGAAGCGATCCTGCAGGGCATCGAGTTCGCTCATGCCGATGGTATCGATGAGTTTCTTGTTCTCGTCGGCATAGACGAAGCACTTCTCGTCCAGTTCTGTCAAAAGCAGCAGGTAGCCTCTGTATCCTTCTTCGGTGCGCTCGGGCTCCTCGTACTTGGCATCCGTTTGCCGCTTGTAGCCCCCCCATATCCTCGCATTGAGGTCGCGCCACTCCACGAGGAAGTAAATTGCAGCCCCAAAACAGATAATAAACAACATCACGAAAACAGCGAGCGGGGCGACGAGGTTTGACTGCTGTTTCCTGCCTTGAGCACGGGGTCGCCTGGCCACGTTGTGCCTCCTTAAAGGTGTTTTCAAATTCGGGATTCAGTGCGTCTGAATCAACAGATTGTATCGGAATCAGGGTATTTGTCAATAGAAAAAATCGCGGATGCAAACGCTGCGCGCGGGTTGCAGCGGCACGGTGTCGCCGCCGGGCAACCGAGCCGCCCGGCCGCGATAACTTCGGAGAGCAGCATCCGGCGCGTTTTCTTCTCATTTCCGTATGTGGGTGGTCGATTCCTCTATTGTAAGAATATTGCTTTCGGCCTTGATTCAAAGCGGCAATGTGATAGAATTGCTGCCCTTGATTCTTGCCCGAAGCGTTGCCGCACCCGTCGGAACGTCGGGCAAGGCGATCTTCCACGGACTCGGGCTTACAAGTGGCCGACGAAACCATTCCTCTCGAACGCAACCTTTCCGGCGTTGTTCTCGCCCGGGCGATCCGGCGCAACATCGTTGCCGGCGCGCTGGGTTCCATCTACGGCATGCTCGTCATGGGCTTCTTTCTCGCCGGCTATGCCAAGGCGCTCGGGCTCAGCAATGTCGAGTTTGGCTTCATGGCCGCCATACCGATGTTGGTGTTTCCGGCGAGGCTCTTGTCGTCGTTCATCGTCGAGCATCTCGGGCGCCGGAAAAACTTCTTCACCGTTACCGCGATAGCGGCCCGGCTCGTGTGGATCGGCATCATCTGCTTGCCGTTCGTCATCACCGACGCATCGAATTTCCGATCGGCGCTGTTCCTGATGCTTCTGCTGACCTCCAGCACCATAGGCGCGCTGGCGGAGCCCGCGTGGTTCTCGTGGATCGGCGATCTGATCCCCGAGAACATGCGCGCCCGGTTCTGGTCGAAGCGGTCGATGTATGTGGGCATAACGGGCATTGTGCCCACCATCCTCCTTGCCCTGCTGAAGGACCGCCTCACGCACGATGGCAACACGCTCACCCAGTTTTCCGGCTTCGCCGTTGTTTTCGGCTTTGCCATATTCTGCGGGATCGTCGACCTCATCATCCACTACGGCATCCCCGAGCCGAAGATGACACGGCACGAGCACCAGGCCCAACGCCTCAAGGCGCTCCTCGAGCCGATCAAGGACCCGAGGTTCAGACCCTATCTTGTGTTCAACGGTGCGTGGACTTTTTCTCTGGCTCTGATAGGCTCCTTCGGCTTCAAACACTTCTTCGAGATCGTGGAGGAAGCAGGGGCCGGCTATCCGTTTACCAGCATCGCGCTCATCAGCACCCTCAGTGCGCTCGCAAGCGTGCTGGGCTATTCCGTTTGGGGTATGCTGATCCAACGCTACGGCAGCAAGCCGATTCTCCGACTGTGCACGCTGCTCACGTGCTTTACGCCCCTGCCGTGGCTGTTCGTAACAGCCGAGCACCCTTACCTGCCCACCACTTTTGCGTTCGTTATTGGCGGCTTCACCTTCTCCGGGGTCGCGACCAGCCGAATGAACCTCATGTACGGCTTGTCTCCCAGGAAAAATCGGTCGATGTACGTCGCGATAAACCTGACGGTAGTAGGCATATGCGGAGCGCTCGCGCCGATCCTGGCAGGTTACTTCCTGAGGTCTATGGACGGCCGCCAGTTCCTTGGCCTGGGCGGCTTCTACATCCTGTGTATAGGCACCTCGATGGCGCGCCTCTACACCCGAACGCTTCTCTACCGTGTCCGCGAGGGCAAGAACGTCAGCCCCGGGTTCGTCGTTCGCAGGCTCACCGAGGCAAATCCCTTTCGCGTTTTTCAGAGCCTTTACGTTCTTACGTCGCCCGCCACCGAGGAAAAGAAGCTCAGCGCGGTGGGCCGCCTGGGCGACAGCCGCTCGAAGATCGCCACCAAGGACCTCGTCGATCACCTCGAGGACCCCAGCCCCAAGGTCCGCGAGGAAGCCGCGCACGCACTCGCAAAGTCAAAGGACCCCGAGGCCGTCGACGCCCTCATCGAAAAGCTCGATTCACCCGGGCACGGCCTCGAGAGCCACTCGGCCCGTGCGCTCGGCGAGATAGGCGACGAGCGCGGCGTCGAGCCACTCATCAGTTCGCTCGAGCATCCGGACCGGCGCGTCCGTGCGAGCGCCGCCCAGGCACTCGGCAACATCGGCGACCGCCGCGCCGGCGAGCCGCTGTTTCGACTGCTCAAGAGCGAGCAAGACGAGCTAACCTTCGGCTCATATGCCACGGCGCTCTCCGCACTCGGCGAGATCTCCGCCATATGGCACATCCTGCCCGTCATGCGCAACACCGCGTCGGTCTTTTTCCGCAGGCAGCTCGCCGTAGCCATAGGCGACCTCATCGGCGAGCCGAAGGTCTTCTACGGCTACCTCGACGAAGAATGCAAGGTCTTCGGACAGCGAGCCGGCAAGATTTTCAACCGATGCCGGCGGCTCGTATCGCGAAGGCAAGACAATCGCCTGCGCGACCGCCGCGAAGAAATCCTCGAGCTGATAGTCGAAGCCGAATCGGCCTACATCAACGAAGACTGGCCCGGGTGCGCCGAGAAGGTCGCCGCCATGACACACATCTGCACACAGGCCGTTTTCGACATGACGACTAACGACCAGGACGAGGACGCCGAGTCTCGCATTCGCAGTCTCGACAGGTTTGAGAAGATTTACCTCATAATCGGCCACAACGAGAAGCTCGGGATGCAGTTGTGGTATCCGGCCGCGCTCACCCACGAGAAAGACGCCGACCTCGAAAAGCTCACATTCGAAGGCTGCCTTCTGAGCATCTACGTGCTGCAGTTCGTGATAGAAGCCCTGCTGCCCGCCGGTCCGCCTGCCGGAATCGATAATACATAAGAAACGTCACCGCACTTGCGAACCACTGCACTACCCAGCGTCTCGTGCGGCACGAATGAATTCTTCGATGAGCTTGGCGCTCTTAACCCCGGGGGAGGTCTCGACGCCGCCGGCCACGTCCACACCATCGGGCCGGGCCAGCCTTATCGCGTCGGCCACGTTGTCCGGCTTCAGGCCGCCGGCGAGGATGATGCCCGCCTTCGTGTGGTCTCTGGCCTTTGCGGCGAGCCGCCAGTCGAAGCTCCGGCCCGTGCCGCCGTGCATGCCCTCGACCTTCGCATCGAGCAGAAGGAAATCCGCCTGCACGTTTTCGAGCCGCGCCAGATCGGCCTCCTCCGAGATGCTGAAAGCGCGGATGACCTTAAGGTCGGCGATTGGGCCATCCGGGCAATCACCGTGCAGTTGAACGGCGTCGAGCTTGCATGCGGCGGCGACTGCCGTGATCCTCTCCACCGTTTCATTCACGAACAGCCCCACCTTGCAAAGGCCGTCGGGAGCGGCATTGCATATCTCTTCGGCGGTCTCGTCGGTGCAAAAGCGCGGGCTGGGCGGATAGAAATTCAGCCCGATCATATCGGCCCCGGCCTGCGCCGCCACGACCATGTCCGGCAATGATTTGAGGCCGCATATCTTTATGATCATCGGATTATTCTCCGGCTTGGATTCAGGCGGCATTGGAACCACGAATTAACACGAATTAACACGAATGGACACGAATAGGAGCGCTGTTTTTCCCATTCGTGTTCATTGGTGTCCATTCGTGGTTCACATTATTGCGCGGATCATTTGAATGCTATGATGTGCTCGCCCTTGGTCACTTCGCCGATCACCCAGGCTTGCTCGCCGAGCTTTGTCAGCCGCCGTACGATGGAGTTGGCCGCGTAAGGTGATACGATGAGTACCATGCCGATGCCCATGTTGAACACGCGATACATCTCGTCGTCGTCGATCTTGCCCAGCTTTTGGATGACCTCGAAGATCGGGGGCACGGGCCACGTGCCGCGGGTTATCAGCCCGCCGCAGTTCGGTGGAATGGCGCGCGTGATGTTACCCGGGAGTCCGCCGCCCGTTATATGGGCGATGCCCCGCACCAGGCATTTCACTTTGTAACGGGCGAGTGTTTTGCCGATGGCGGCGGCGTAGATGCGCGTGGGCCTGAGCAGCTCCTCGCCGAGGGTGCATCCCAGGTCGGCCACGCGGCGGTCCACCTTCCACTTGGCTTTCTCGAAGAACAGCTTGCGGACGAGCGAGTAGCCGTTGCTGTGAATGCCCGATGACGCAATGCCGACGATCTTGTCGCCGGGCCGGCTTCTGGAGCCGTTGATCCAGCGCCTGCGGTCGACGATTCCCACTGCGAAGCCTGCGAGGTCGTATTCGCCGGGCGGATAGAAGCCGGGCATCTCGGCGGTCTCGCCGCCCAGGAGTGCGCAGCCGGCCCGCCGGCAGCCGTCGGAGATACCCTTCACCACTTGCACCATGACCTCCTGCTTCAGCTTGCCGGTGGCCATGTAGTCGAGGAAAAACAGCGGCTGTGCGCCGACGCACACGAGGTCGTTTACGCTCATTGCCACGAGGTCGATGCCGACGGTGTCGTGCTTGTCCATCATGAACGCGATCTTGAGCTTCGTGCCTACGCCGTCGGTGCTGCTCACGAGGAGCGGCCTGGACGATTTCTTCGCGAAAAGGCTGTCGCCCTTCAACTCGAACAGGCCGGCGAACCCGCCCGGATACTCGATGACGCGGGGGCCGTAGGTCTGTCGGAGGTAATGCTGGATTCGCGATGCAAACTCATCGCCGGCGGTGATGTCTACGCCGCTGTCTTTGTAGCTGAGGCTGTCGGGCTCGTTGTTTTCAGCGGGGGGCATAGTTGTGGGCAGCTTCCGAGCCGTGCGCGGGGGCCTTGCGCAGCAGGGGCGACACCATCCGCCCGTGGGATTCCTCAAAGCTCATCTGGCGGACGTTTATCGGCACGGGCACCGGGTACTTGCCGTCGAAACAAGCCGTGCAGAACCCCTCCGGTTCGCACCGGGCGCACGATCTGAGGCCATCGATGCTGAGGAAGCCGATACTGTCGACCTCAAAGAATTCCGTCATGTTGTCGGCCGGGACTTTATTCGCGATCAGTTCTTCTTTCGATTGGAAATCGACGCCGTAGAAACATGGGTGGTAGAGCCTGGGGCAGGTTATGCGGAGGTGGATTTCCTTCGCCCCCGCTTTGCGAAGCAGCCGCATCTTCGACGCCGTTGTAGTACCACGGACGATTGAGTCGTCGACGACCACGACCTTCCTGCCCTTGAGCACCTGCGGAACGGCGTTGAGCTTGATGTTGACGTATCTGGTGCGCTGCCCTTGAAACGGCTGAATGAACGTGCGGCCCATATAGGTGTTTGCAATGAACCCCTGCTCGAAGGGGATACCGCTGCCCTGGTGATAGCCGATCGCGGCCGAGGTGGCGGAATGGGGCACGGCAATGACGACGTCGGCGTCGACGGCATGCTCTTCGGCGAGTTTCTGGCCCAGGCGCTCTCTGAAAAGGTGCACATGCTCGCCAAACAAGCTGCTGTCGGCACGGGCAAAATAGATCAGCTCGAAGATGCACCTCGCGTGGCGCGTTGGCGGGGCGTATCGCCGGGAGGCCAGGCTCCCCTTGCTGAGGCTCACCATCTCGCCGGGCTCGACTTCCCGCAGCACTTCCGCCCCGATCAGGTCGAGAGCGCACGTCTCGGAGGCCAGGCAGTAGGAATCGCCCAGCTTACCGATGATAAGAGGGCGGAAGCCTTGTGGATCGCGCACACCAACGACTTCGTCAGGCGTCAAGAAGACGAGCGAAAACGCGCCCTTGATTTCGTTGAGGCTGTTGGCAAGGGCGTCCAGCCAATTCACCTGGCACGACGAGGCGAGCAAATGGAGGATTATCTCGCTGTCGGTGGAGGTCCTGAATATGGAGCCTTTCGACTCCAGCTTCGACCTGAGAATGCGGGCGTTCACGAGGTTGCCGTTGTGCGCTACGGCGATCTCGCCGCGCGAGTATTGCACAACTATCGGCTGAACGTTCGTAATGTCGCTCGCGCCCGCGGTTGAGTACCTTACGTGGCCGATGGCCGCGTGCGACTCGAACGCCCCGAAATCTTCCAGCGTCAGGGCTTCGCTCACCTGGCCCATTCCGCGGATGTCTCTTATCGTGCGGCCGTCGGTGGCGGCTATTCCGGCGCCTTCCTCGCCGCGATGCTGCAATGCGTAGAGGCTGTAGTAGGCGTGCTTGACGGCTTGGGGATTGCCGTAGATGCCGAACAGTCCGCACGCTTCCTTGATCCCGTCGGACATGAGTGTGCTCCTTGCCTATATTGACCTTTTCTTGAGGCCCGTGGTTTCGCCCAAGCCAAACATCAGGTTCATGTTCTGCACGGCCTGCGCGCCGGCGCCCTTTGTTGTATTGTCCAACGCACTCACAATTATCATCATTCCGGCGCGATTATCAAGCGCAACCGAGATATCGCAATAGTTGCTGCCGCGTACGTTGAGCAGCGCCACTTTGGCCGGATCGTCGATCACCCGCACAAACGGTGCCCGGGCGTAGAAATCTTCGAGCGCCCGGAGTGCCCGGCTCGAGCCGTCATTAGCCCGGGCGAAGATCGTGGTGTGAATGCCGCGCTCGAGCGGCGCCAGGTGCGGCACAAAACTCACTATCACTTCGGTGCCGGCGGCGGCCGACAATTCCTGCTCGATTTCGGGCGTGTGCTTGTGGCCGACCGGCTTGTAGGCGCGGATGTTCTCGTTGCAGTCGATGTACGAGTAGGCGGCTGTGCGGCCCGCGCCCGATATTCCCGAGTAGGAATCGACGCTGATTCCTTGCGGCTCGATCAGGCCCTCGCGCAGCAGCGGCGCAAGTGGCAGGATGGCCGCCGTCGGGTAGCAGCAGGGGTTGGCCACCAGCCGCGCCTTGCCGATTGCATCGGCGTAGAACTCGGGCAGGCCGTAAACGGCCTCCTCGAGCAGCTCGGGGCACTCGGGCTTGTTCTTGAACCATTGCTCGTACGCGGCGGGGTCCTTCAG
>JABMSA010000690.1 GCA_013202185.1 Planctomycetota bacterium | reverse complement strand
GGTTCTGCGCGTGGATTGTCTCTGCCGCTGCCGCCGCGCGGAAGAGACTCGCTATGGCGGGAAGCTTCTCTGCATCGGCCTTCTTGGCAAATGCGAGGTATTTCTGATTGGCCTGGCTCTCGCCCGCAAACGCTTCCTTGAGATTTTCGTCCGTATTACTCATTACGTTGTCTCCTTGCATTTGGCAATCCGTGATTGGTCAATCGGTCACATAGATTCTATCTTCGTATTGGGGGGCATGCTTTTCAACATGATTCTCTGTATCGTTGTGTGGCCGCCGCAACGCCCGGCGGGCGAAAAAAAGAATCGTTTCACCATTGCCGTATCATGCCAAAAGATACAATAGGCATGCAGCCCACGCAGGCTGCGCCTCTGTGGGGCACACGCCCAGCGCCGTCGGCCGGGCTTTCGCTTCAACTCGACAATCAAATGCCCGGTCGACCGGACCATCCGCCGAATGGGAGACTGTGATGAAGAAGGTGGTTTTCATCGAGCCGCGGGCCGGTACGGGCCTGGGGTACGCTCATTTCCTGAAGAGATGGCCTCTGCTCGGGTGCCTCACGATGGCAACGATGCTGCACCGGCGCGGGCACGATGTGAAAGTCTACAGCGAGAACCTCACCGGCTCGGTGCTCGACGATGACCGGGCGTTCAGCGATTTGCTGACGGCCGACTTCGTGGGCCTGACCGCCCTGACGCCGTCGGTGGGCCGCGCATACGAGATCGCCGCTCGGCTCGAAGGCGCGGGCATGAAGGGGCGATTGGTCATGGGCGGCGCACACGCCAGCCTCATGCCGGACGAGGCGCTGGCGCACGTGCCGTGTGTGGTGCAGGGCGAAGGCGAAACAGTGATAACGGCACTCGTAGAGGACAACCACGCACCGCAAGGCATTGTGAAGGCGCCGCGCGTGGCCAATCTCGACGACCTGCCCACGCCCGACCTCTGCCTGATGCACCGCTACCGAGACCTCTGGAAGACGACCATATGGAAAGAAGACTACCAAGTGCCCATAGCCACGTCGCGCGGCTGCCCGTATGGGTGCAAATATTGCACTGTTACAAAAATGTATGGCAGGCGATACAGAATGAGGAGCGTCGACGAGGTGTTCGAAGACATCATGTACTATCACAATCGCGGCTACCGGTCGTTCTTCTTCTACGACGACAACTTCGCCGCCGACCGCGCCCGCACGGCCGAACTGCTCGAGAGGATTGCGCCCCTCGATATTCGATGGAGCGCGCAGTGCCGGATAGACTTTCCGTGGACCGACACCGCCACCAGATCCAAGATCGACCACAGGCTGATGGCCGCGATCGCCGCGTCGGGGGTGGACGTCATCTACGTAGGCTACGAAACCCTCGACGAAAGCACGGCCAAACATTGGAACAAGGGCTACCAGGGCGCAGCGCCGCTCGTGAAAAGGATGGAACAAGACACGCGCATCCTCCACGATCACGGAGTATGGGTCCATGGCATGTTTGTGATGGGCCCCCAGCACGACGCGACCACATTCGCCCGAGCGGTAGACTTCTCCCGGCGCAATAAAATCAACACCATCCAGATGTCCATACTCACGCCATACCCCGGCACCGAGATAATGGAAGAACTGCGCGACGACCTGATCTTCAACAGATTCCCCGACGACTGGAAATACTTTGACGGCACGCACGTCATCTTTCATCACAGAAAAGCAGGGAACGAGGCCATGCAGACTGCCGTGCTCGAGTACCACAGAAAATACTACCAGGGAATGGCGCACCAATGGGATCGCCTCCGCCGCATGGCGCGAGGCCCCGGCGGCATCGGCAAGAAAATCATCAAGGGCGTGCGCAGCGCCTGGCGAGTGCGCAAATTGATGAAAGCCTGGGAGGCCGAGAACCGCGCGTTCATCGAAGAAACCCAAAGGCGAGGCGCGCACTACCTTCACCCGGCCGAGCGCACCCACGCCGACAGCGCAGTCTGACGGGCCGCCATCTTCTCTTTCGCGATTTTACTTGCACACACAACACAATCACGGATTCAACATGGAATTAACAAGAACAAGGGAACATTCTGCGCGCTCGCGGCACTAACTATCAGACAGCGGCAGTCAGCCGGCTCCTTCAGGAGCGGCGAGCGAAACGCGACCCCGCTCTTGAAAGGCAGCGCACAGGTCCGCACGACAGAGGTTCGCCTCGAAGTCGGTTGCCTTATCGCCGCTATCCAAAGGCCTCGTAAGGTCAAGAAGTGCCGGCGGGGTGTTCGAACGATGAGCCGGCGAAGGCGTTGAAGCGCCCGGTCGCCGCCGCAACGCCTTCCGCCCGCTCGACAAATGCCTTACAACGTCTGGCAGGGGCAGGTATACTTGCCCGACGTTTCCTGCAAGGATAGACAGAACAGATACGCACAGCCGCAAGGCGCCCGCATCCTCGACATCGAGGTTCAAGCTGGGCGCGTATATCGGCACGACACCGCATTTAGCCCTCGTGAGCGGCGGACCGTGTTACAGCCCCCTCTCCGCCGCAAGCGAGGGCCGGAACCCGGCGGCGAAAGTGCCTGCGGGAGAGTTTGCCGGATGCATGCCATTCTTTGAAGGGCACGGATGCAATTGCGGCCGGCTCGAGGCGGAGAAGTCCGCCCGGACAGTTTAAGGTGTTGGAAACTATGGGTGGAGACCGCACCTGCTGCCTCGGGCGCGACGTCCCCCGCCAGAGAGCCGGGTCGACGGCGATGAAATTCCCAGGCTTGTTTGCTCAACGGCTCTGATGTGTGGTCGAGCCCCACGCGCCCAGCTTTACTATGATCACACCGCGCACGCGGTTCCTTCGCGCAAACCCAACGACAATCATTCTCCCCCGTCCCCGTCAATTGCACTGGGCGTTCAAGCGGTTCCGGACCGTCAGCATATCGAGGATATTGATCCTGCCGTCGCCGTTGACGTCCGCTTGCCAGTTATCGCCGGAGGCGACGTCCTGGTGCAATCGATCCCGGACGCGGATGAGGTCGACAATATTGACGTGGCAGTCGCCATTGAGATCGCCGGGCAGCCTCTCGTGGATGAAAACGTCCCACGCCTCGTTGGTATCGTCAGGAACGAGGCTGCCGGCAAGAGACTGGAACGTCACGAAGCGGCCGTTCGCGCTGATCGATGGCGCCGTCGAGAGGTGATCGCCCTGGGTGCCGTCCGTGGCCATGCTCACCCGGGAGGTCCGGCCCGTTTGCCGGTCATGCACAAACACGTCGTCCATCTCGTTCGTGTCGCCCGGCACGAGGTTGGCGGCCTCGGAATCAAAGGCCACGTAGCGGCCATCCACGCTCAGGGAAGGCTGAAAGGAATCGTCGTCCGCTTCGGTACCGTCGGACGCAATGCTCACCCGCGTTGTCTGGCCCGTCTGGCGGTCGTGCACGAAGACGTCGTTCTCATCGTTGGTGTCGTCGGGCACGAGATTGCCGGCCTCAGATTTGAATGCCACGTAGCGGCCGTCGGCGCTGATGCAGCACTGGGCCGAGCCCATGTCCGCCTGCGTTCCGTCCGTGGCAACGCTCACGCGCGTCGTCTGGCCGGTCTGACGGTCGTGCACGAAAACATCATCGACCACGTTGTCGTCATCGTCGACCAGGTTATCGGCGGTGGAGACGAAAGCCACGTAGCGGCCGTCGCCGCTGATGCACCCCCCCAGCGATGCGTCGTTCCCCTTTGTCCCGTCGGAGGCGACGCTGACGATTGTGGTCTGGGCGGTCTGCCGGTCGTGGACGAAAATGTCGGGGATGGGGTCATCGCCGGGCAGAAGATTGGACAGCATCGAGTGGAACGACACGAAGCGACCGTCGGCGCTGATTTTGGGATACCCTGAAACGGAGAACATCGAGCCCGTCGATCCGTCCCACGAACCGGTGATGCGCGCAGTCTCTCCCGTCTGGCGGACCTGCACGTAGATGTCTATCATTCCATTCGGGTTGGTGGGGTCGAGGTCCCACGCCATTGAGCTCAAGGCCACGACGTCGCCGTCGGCACTGATGCAGGACTCCATCGAGGGCCCGATCACCTGCGTCCCATCGGGTTTGACGCTGATCCGCTCGTTACGTCCCGTAAGGCAATCGTAGACGAAGACGTCATTGATTTCGTTAGTATCGTCGGGCACCAGATTGCCGGCCATAGACCCGAAGACCACGAAGCGTCCGTTGCCGGAGATCGTGGGCCTGCCCGAGTCGCCGTCGCCTTCCGCCCCATCGGGGGAGAGGCTTATACGTCGGGTAATTCCGGCAGCGTCCGCCGTTGGGAGGCCGGCGCACAGGCCCGCGGCAAGAAGGATCGCGATCGCGGCAACCACCGAGGAAGATGTCCTGATTCCATTTCGCATTTGTTCGACTCCTGCCTGAAAGATGTTCAGCCCGTTTCCTTAGAATAATACCGGATGAAATGGTGCGCGTGCCCCCGCCGTTCGGGCTACGACGGGCATGGCCTTCGCACGCTACTCGCCACAACTGAGTCGAACCGTCTCTTGAGGCAAGCCCGGCCGGACTGCGGTGGCCTCAGCTTCAGGTCGGCGGCCTCGGGCTCTGAAGCGCACAGAAGATTACAGCCGATCCGCCGTTACGGACATGCGTCCTTGAGGGCGATGTGGACCTCAAGCATATCAAGCACGTCGACAGTGCCGTCATTGTTGACGTCGGCTTGCCAGTTGTCGGCGCTGTAGATGTTTTTCAAGAAGGCGTTCCTGACTGTCAGCATGTCGAGCACGTTGACGATGCAATTGCCGTCGGCGTCGCCGCGTATTGGCCAGCCGATGTTGAGGCCCCCGGTGATGACCTCGAACGGAAGCGGATTCTCATCGCGGTCATCTGCGGCGGTGGTCTCTCTATTCGCGTCGATCGTGTACCACGCGACGGCGGCGGCATCCCGGGTGTACTCGTAGGTAATGGACATGAGGAGCGTCTTGCCGCCGATCGAGTTGTCAGCGTCCAAGGACGTGAGCCCCACTATCTGCCCGTTGGAGATAGTATCTATATTGGGCAGGAAGGTATCGTTGTGGACGACCTTCCTGTCGTCCCAAGGGCCGCCCACAGGCGGGTCGTTGAGGGCAATAACGAACGTGGGCGCCGCTTGGGCGAGAGGCAGGAAGTGTAGCTCGATCTGGAAGCCGGCAAAGCCCGGCAGGTCCTGACCGTAAATGTCGATGGTCACCTCGCCTCCGATGGAAGGATGAGCCAGCTCGCCTCTCTCGGGCGGGCCTTCGAGGATCAGCCGTGGCCACAGGGTGGTCAGGCC